>CAINWR010000055.1 GCA_903854535.1 Candidatus Staskawiczbacteria bacterium
ATGAGATTATGCCACCAGCTAAAGCGGTTCCAAGTTGATTTAAGCCCATACTTACTACAAAAATTTTAGGAACCACTTTTAAATTAAAATATAAATTTGCAGTTAAAAATAAAAATGTAAATTTTGTTAAGCTAGCTAGCAAAACTGCAAATAAATATTTAAAATAAAATTTAAAACTATTAGTTTGATTAATTTTAAATTTATTTATTACTTTTTCAAAAACCAACATTAAAATCCAATTCCCCAACCAAATAAAAGGCAAAAAATAAATTAAAAAGAATGTTAAAGGTCCAAAAATTAATCCACGGGTTAATACCCCTAAACTTGGAAAAATAATTAAAGGAAGCCAATATTTTTTAGGTAGAAACAAAACAGCTAAAAATAAAATCGCATTTATAATGGCACCAATTAACAACTGAGGATGTCCAAATCCAAATGGAACCATGAGTGACAAAAATGCCACTCCAGCAAATATTAATGCCTGTGATTTAGCTTTAGTTGATGCCTCTACAACTGGTAAATCTGCAACTTCTTCTAACTCTTTTTCCTCTATATTCTCAAAAATATATTTCATAATTTATTATAACCTACGAACTAAATTTGGCCAAGAATTTATAGGTTCTTGATACAGCATAGAAACTACATCAATAGTAAAATAACCTTTTTCCTCTAAGACTTTTATTGTATTTGTCCATTTTTTTAAATCAGTTATGTAATATTCTCCAAAAACTTTTTCTATATATTCTTCTATTTTTTTCCTACTTACATTAAGCTTAGCAATTCCATTTATCTGCATAACTTCATCTGAAATTGTTTTTATTCTCTTTGCATAAAACTCTTGATTCTTATAATTATATAAATTATTTTCAGAAAGAATTTTAAAAATATTATCAGCTGATGTTCCATCTTTATAATAAGCTAAAATTTCATCTTTTGCTCTATTATCAATCCCAGTATACTCGCGATACTTTCTAATAAATTTTAAGAGAACATTTTCCACAATATCAATTTCAACTTTCTTGCCATCAATCTCTAATTCTACCTTTCCATTTTTATTTTTTGTCTCACTTAAAATTTTATTTAAATCAGGAGATGCTATAGCTATCATCAAAGAATGAAAAAGTTTATTAAATTGGTGTTGCTGTTCATGATTTTTTACTATATGGCTCGTTTGTTCGTTTGGTATCATTATTACATCATCTTGTTTATACTTAATCTCAGCTTCATTATCAGCAGATATAACTACAATATTTCCATTAATAAATATTGAACCCTTATTTTTCCTATGAGAATCTTTTATTAATCTACAAATTGAATCACGAAAATTCTTTTTAGAATCAGGTAAATTATAATTTTTGATATAACCTATAGAAGTCCTTATTCCAAATTTTTCTAAAACATCTTCTGAAACAAGAGCTAAATCTTCAATTGGTTCACTATCTGAAACATTTAAATCAAAAATTTGAATTCTTGATGGTTTTTTAGCATTTTTGGCTTTTTCTAATATTCTTATTTCATACTTACCTACTCCTTTAAAATCTATCTCAATTTTATCTTTAATATTTTCTATTAAAAACGTTGAATCATTATTAGCATCTATATTCTCAATTTTTTCCATATCTGCAACTGATTCATAAAATGGATCATTTGCTCTCACATTCTCTGCAGTAATTACTCCCGAAAGTTCGGGTATTTTAGCTTCATCTATAGCACAACCACCACTACAAGATGCTTTTTTTACATCATCATTACTTATTTTATTTTCATCACCATTTGTCTTATAAAAACTAAAAATATATACATAATCATCAATATCAAAACATCTAAAAAATAAAGTCATGGGGCCTTTTTCAACAATAATTTTACCTTTAGGCTTTTTCCCAAAACAAGCTTGAAAAAGATTTGAGTAATCCGGATACATTGCTATATATTTTTCAACAGCCTCATGCTTCTTTTGATAATCTGAAAATCCTTTATTAAAAAAATCTATCTGTTCTTGTGTAAACCTATATTCTTCAGCAAAATCAGTTAATTCACTTAAAAAATCTTCATATGCAAAATCAGGGTTTTTATTAATTTCTATAAATAAATCAGTCAACAAATGAGATATTCCAAGTTTTTGAAAAACTAAATTTTCCTTTAGCTCTTGTATTTTTTCTTTTTTATAAACTGCTTTTTCTCTTCCTTTTAAGTTACAACTTTTAAAATCTTCTTTTAATTTTTGTAATTCATAATCTACATCAAAAGAATCAACATTCATTAATCTTGAATAATTATCAACAATCCTTTCAGTATAACTAGGATTAATATTTTCACCTAATTCTTTTCTATTTTCTTGCATAAGATATATTTTATATAAATTTATTATATCGCTACGCTAATCATATTATGTTGATTATAACAAAAAACTTGGTATATACCAAGTTTCTTTATTGGAGCCATCTCCCGGATTTGAACCGGGGACCTACTGTTTACAAAACAGTTGCTCTACCGCTGAGCTAAGATGGCATTTCAGCTATGCCTCAATGTAAACTATTTTTTGACTTCTTTTTCTTTTTGCTCTTTTACTTTTTTTCTTAAACTATGCAACAACTGGTCAATTTTTACTTCTACTTTTAATATTATTACTTTTGCATAAGAAAGCAATTTATGCATAATAATTTGTTTTTTAAAAATAGAATAAATACTTTCAATTTTTTCCGTAACTACCAAGAATATTCTATGCTCTTTTATACCGGTTGTACCATTTTGTGGAAGTTGAACTAAAATAGGCATCTTTCTTGCTAAAATAAAAACAATTCCCCCAAGACTTAAAATAAAAATTATTAATATAATTAATTCTAGCATTTTATTTATATTTCAAACCTTGCGAATTTCTTAATCTCAATATTTTCCCCTATTTTACCTACTGTATCTTCTATTAAATTCTTTATTGTTTTAGTATCATCTTTTACCCATACTTGAGAAAGCAAGCAAACTGATTCTTTGTACTTCTTTAATTTTCCTTCTATTATTTGATTGATTATATTTTCTGGTTTTCCCGAATCTGCAACTTGTTCCTTATAAATTTTAGTTTCCCCATCTAAAAATTCCTCTGGAATATCTTTTTCTGAAACAAACAAAGGTTTCATAGCAGCTATCTGCAAACAAAGTTCATGAGCTAAATTTTTAAAATCAGGACCATTGGCCACAAAATCAGACTCACATCTAATATCCAACAAAACACCCATCTTGGAATTTGGATGAACGTAACTGACTACAAGACCAGAATTAGTTTCTCTATCAGCTTTTTTTGCTACTAATTTTTTGCCTAAAGCTTTTAATAATTCTTTAGCCTTTAACATATCGCCACCTGTTTCTTCTAAAGCTTTTTTAACTTCAGAGATGGAAAGTTCAGTTTCATCTCTTAATTGCTTAATTTGTTCTATGCTGACCATATTATTTTGAATTTAAAATTGTTTCTTTAATTTTTTCTAAAATATATTTTATAGAAGAAATTGCATCATCATTAGCTGGTATTGGATAATCAACCTTACTTGGATCTGTATTTGTATCACAAACAGCTACTGTTTTTATTTTCTTTCTTATAGCCTCCCTTAGACAAGTTTCATCTTTATAGATATCAAAAATAACTACAACATCTGGCAATTTTGAAACATTTTTAACACCTTCAAATTTTACCCTTAGAGACTCAATTTCTTTATCTAACTTCATTCTTTCTTTTTTGGTGTATTTTTCAAACTCACCTAAAGACTTTTTCCTTTCTAAATTCTTAAAATATTCAACTCTTTTATTAATAGTTTCAAAATTTGTAAACATTCCTCCAAGCCATCTTTCTGTGACATATGGCAATCCACATTCAATAGCAGTTAGCTTGACTAAACCCTTAACTTGAATTTTTGTGCCTACAAATAAAACTACTTTTCCATCTATGATTGATTTTGAAATAAAATTTAATGCTTTTTGCAAATCTTTAGAAGATTTCTCTAAATCTATAATATTTACATTATTTTTTACTCCAGAAATATATGACTTCATTTTCGGATGAAGCTTTGAAACTTTATGCCCAAAATGCAAACCAGCAGAAGTCATATCTTCTACACTAATCTTTACTTCCTTGATGTTTTTTTTGATTTCTTCTACCATATTTTATAAGAAGTTATAATACAATCTTTTGTAGGCGTAAAACGAATACGAAAATTATACAAATTCCACCGTAGTAGAACTTTACTTCTCTACCTGCTAATAAGCAGTATTATTTTATTATTTACTATTTTTTGTTTTTTTAACTTTTTTGACTTTTGGTGCCTTTTTCATTGATAATCTATCTTTGAATTTTTGCACTCTACCTAAAGTATCCATAACTTTTTCTTGTTTGGTATAAAAAGGATGACACTTATTACAAACCTCTGTATCTATAACCTCTTTAGTAGAACCTACAGTAAATTTATTTCCACAAGCACATTTAACTGCAGCTTTTTCAAAATATTTTGGATGTATCTCTGATTTCATATTTGTTTATAATAAAAAATAATATACTTTTTATATTATCATATTTCAAATTAAAATCAATACCTACCAAGGTTTTATAGTATTTACAATAAAAGTTCTAACTGGACAAGGATCACAGATCCTGCCAATCATTTTTATATTACCACCCTCTTTGATAATAAATTCTGGGGGAATTATTTTAACATTTTCTTTTCTTACTTGCCAAGAATTATCTTTAAAATCATTTAATATAAATTCTTCATCATTTTTTATTTCTTGCACCCTACCACTTAGAAGCCCTTTTTCTGGATCATCCCAAATATCACACCTATCGCGAACAAGTACTTTATACCCTGGCATATCTTGCCTAAAATTATCATTAATTTTTGAACTTAATCCAGTTATCATCATAAAAGAAGATAATATTACTACAATAAGAAGGCCTGTAAATATTGATCTTATAAATCCAAATTTATATCCATCTTCCGTTTTATTAAAATTATAAACTGCCAACAAAATAAATAATAAAAATAATATAATCCATAAATATGGCGTATAGACTAAAATATGACGTGCTATATTTTCGCTCTCTAATTGATATATGTCCCAATCATGACTTATAAAAAGGAAAGCCATCAAACTTAATGACAAAGAAATAATCAATCCAGATATAAAAACAATAAGCCAAGAAGCATAATTTTTGCAAACAAAACACCATTTTGGAGTAGGGCAAATTTTATCACATTTTATCTTATTTAAGATATCATTTGAAATGTCTTTATTGTTTATTTCTTCTGCCATAATTTTATGAAAATAAATGTTGATTTTTTAATATTTCTTCTTTTAATTGACTTTTTGCTTGTCTCAGTAAAGTTGCTACTGTTCCTTGAGGCTTTCTCAGAATATCTGAAATTTCTTGATAATCTTTATCTTCTGTATATCTAAGCATAACTACATCCTGATACTTCTTATCTAAATTATTAATAATTCTCAAAAGGTTTTCTTTTACTTTTGCATTATCTAATTTTTGATCCAAAGTAAGATCTTCTTCAATTGTTTTTACCTTAACTGCATCTATCTCAAAATTATAAGTAGTTGGCTTTCTATTTATCTTTCTTAAAAATGATATAGTTTCATTATGTGTAATACGATAAATCCAAGATGAAAATTTAAGTTTTGGATTATACCCATTCAAATTTTTATAAACCTTAATAAATACATCTTGTAATATATCATCTACATCATTATATACACCACCAGCAATTCTTAAAATATATCTTTTAAGTCTTTCTTGATATCTTTGTATTAAAAAACCATAAAACTCACTGTTTTCTAAAGAAAGGCTTACAAGATCTGCATCAGATTTTTCTAAAATATTTTCTTCCATACAAGTTATATTATCACAAAATATAATTTACTGCAACACAAAAGCCGATAAAATATATCGGCTTTTAATTACTGCTCAACAATACATCTTACTTCGTTTTCCTGCCTTACTTCCAAAAATCCTGATTTAATTTCTAAGAAATGCTCATTACCAGTATCATCTTTAATTCTAGCAGTTCCTTTAGTCAAAACTATAATTAATGGCTCATGATTATCTAACACTGTAATCTCACCTAATTGCGTTTTGCAATTCAAAAGCTGAGCCGAGCCCTGAAATAAAACTTTTTTTAATGAATAAATTGATAATTTCATATAAATAAAATTAAGCAGTTACTTCTTCAATTCCACCTTTCATATAGAATTTGTCTTCTGGGATATCATCATATTTACCTTCCAAAATTTCTGCAAACCCTCTTATTGTATCTTCTAATTTTACAAATTTTCCTTTAGTGCCTGTAAAGTTTTCTGCTACGAAAAATGGTTGGCTCAAAAATCTTTGAATTTTTCTTGCTCTGTTTACTATTTTTTTATCTTCATCTGATAATTCTTCAATACCCAAAATTGCAATAATATCTTGTAAATCTTTATATTTTTGCAAAGTTTTTTGTACTCCACGAGCTGTATTATAATGTTTCTCCCCTACAATCTTAACATCCAAAGCTGAAGATGTAGAAGCTAAAGGATCTACAGCAGGATAAATTCCAATCTCTGTTAAAGCTCTATTAAGAACTATTGTAGAATCTAAGTGTGAAAATGTTGTAGCAGGAGCTGGGTCTGTGATATCATCTGCTGGCACATAAATAGCTTGCACAGATGTAATTGATCCGTTTTTAGTAGATGTAATTCTTTCCTGAAGTTCTGCCATTTCTTGAGCAAGTGTTGGCTGATAACCTACAGCACTTGGCATACGTCCAAGCAATGTAGACACTTCAGAACCTGCTTGTGAAAACCTAAAAATATTATCAATAAATAAAAGCACATTTTTCTTTTCTTCATCTCTAAAATATTCTGCCATTGTAAGAGCGCTTAAAGCTACTCTAGCTCTTGCTCCAGGCACTTCATTCATTTGCCCAAACACAAGAGCTGTTTTATTTATAACTCCAGAATCTGTCATTTCTTTAAACAGATCATTACCTTCTCTAGTACGTTCTCCTACTCCAGCAAACACTGAAACTCCTCCAGACTCTTCGGCTACATTTCTAATTAATTCTTGTAAGAAAACTGTTTTACCTACCCCTGCTCCACCAAAAAGACCAATTTTTCCTCCTTTAATAAATGGAGCAATCAAATCAACTACTTTAATTCCTGTTTCAAAAATTTCTGTTTTTGTAGTTTGTTCTGTAAAAGCTGGAGAATGCCTGTGAATCGGCCAAGTTT
This sequence comes from Candidatus Staskawiczbacteria bacterium, assembly GCA_903854535.1. Taxonomy (GTDB): domain Bacteria; phylum Patescibacteriota; class Minisyncoccia; order Minisyncoccales; family Staskawiczbacteraceae; genus XYB1-FULL-32-11. Next base: position 7,255 of record CAINWR010000055.1, read on the forward strand.
TAGTAAATTTCTTTTTGGAATCAGATAAAGAATTTCCTACCACATCAAATAATCCACCTAAAACTTCAGGCCCCACTGGCACAGAAATAGGAGCTCCTGTATCTTTCACTTCCAAACCTCTTTGTAAGCCATCTGTAGAAGCAAGTGAAATTGCTCTAACTTTTGTGGTATCTAAATGTTTAACTGTCTCTAAAATAATTTCTTTATCATTATGTCGCACAATAAGTGCATTGAAAAGCTGTGGGAGCTTTCCTTCCCCGCCTTGCGTCGAGGCAGGCTCTGAAAATTCCACATCTACTACTGGCCCTATAATTTGTATAATTTTTCCTGTTTGCATAAGAATGAATATAGCGAGGCAATAAACTTTTTGAAGTCCTTGGTCCACTTGCCTCCCTTCGGGAGACAAAGGGGGTTACCAACAGACGGAAAAAAGTTTATTGCCGAGCGAAAAAAATAAATTATTGTTGGGCTTCGGCGCCGGCGGAAATTTCCGCTATTTCTGTTGTAATTCTTGATTGACGGGATTTGTTATATTGCAAGTTTAGGGTTTCACCTAAATCTTTAGCATTATCACTTGCTGTTTTCATAGCCATCCTTCTTGCTGAATGTTCTGAAGCATTAGCTTCTAAAATCAAATGATATACTTGCATAAAAAACAAATGTTCAGCTAACTTTTCTATAACTTCTTGTGGATTTGGTTCAATTAAATATTCTGCAACCTTTTTCTCATCTGGCACAAAATCAATACGATGTTCTTTTATAAGTTCTGCAAATTTTCCTTTTTCTGGAATTATTTCTTTTATTGTATCTTTGACATGCTCAAAATCAATTGGCAAAACTCTTCTTATATGTGGCTCTTGCTTTAAAGCAGATCTAAAATGAGTTGACACCGCTATAACTCTATCAAAGTCATAATTTAAATAACCTTTTATAATAAAATCAGATAATGGTAAAACCTGTTCTGGAGTTGTAAAATCCCCAGCATGAATAAATTTTTTAACAACTTTAAAACCTTTTTTATTTAAATATTGATATGCTTTTTCCCCAACTGCTAAATATATATGCTGTTCTTTTTTCCATTCCTCTTTTTCAATTTTTAAATGTGCTTCAAACTTTTTAAATACAGAACTGTTAAATGCACCAGCTAAACCCTTATCAGAAGAAACAACAATAAATAAAACTTTATTTATTTTTTTCCTTACTTCAAATAATTTTGGCATTTTGAGTTTTGATGTTTTTTCCAATACAGATAAATTTGCCAATAATTCCAATCCAGCAAAAGCATAAGGACGTGAAGCCAAAGCAATTTCTTGGGATTTACGCATTTTTGTAGCTGAAACCAGCTCCATTGCTTTGGTTATTTGTCCTATATTATTTACAGATTTTAATCTTTTTTTTATATTTTGTGGACTTTCCATATTGACAATAAAACTTTAATATGATATTATAATAAAGTTGCATTTCCTTAAATGACAATTTTAGAAGGAGGACTTTATGAGTGAAATCTATTGCGAGGGACTTCATTGTTCAAGCAAGGCTGACCAAAACCACCCAATAGAAGTCCCGGGACTAAATCCCATATTCGCCTGCACCCAGTGTGGACGATTGTTCTTCGAAAACGGCGACTGCGTAGGCAATGTAGACGACAGATGGTTTTTTGAAAACGACCAAGTCGTCCGTAAAGACGCTGACGGCAATGTAATACCGTCCGACGAATCTTCGCCAACTCGAGCCACACACCCACTGTGATAAACCTCCACATTTCCCGCGAATTGCTTCGGCGTTCGCGGGCTCTTTTTTTACTTTATACTATCAACGAACGAGACGATAATATTCTTAAGCTGTTCTTCAAGTTCTGGAGTTAATTGACGTTCAATCTTTAATTTTTCTACAAATTCTTTGTGCAAACCATCAAGATATTCAATAAATTTCTTTTCAATTTCTTGCATTTGTTCTGGAGCAAAACCATTAAAATAATCATTCAAAACTGCATATAACACAATTACTTGCTTTTCAAAACTTATTGGAGCTTGATCGGATTGTTTTAAAATTTCTGTAATAATTCTACCTTTATTAATTCTCTTCTTTGTAGTTTCATCTACATCAGAAGCAAACTGCACAAAAGTTTGAAGTTCGCGAAATTGAGCTAATTCCAATCTTAATTTTCCAGCTACTTTTTTCATTGCTTTGGTTTGAGCAGCTCCTCCCACACGCGATACAGAAAGCCCAGCATTTACAGCAGGACGCATACCTTGATAAAACAAATCTGATTCCAAATAGATTTGCCCATCTGTGATAGAGATTACGTTGGTAGGAATATATGCAGTTACATCTCCAAGTTGTGTTTCAATAATTGGCAAAGCAGTCAAAGATCCTCCACCTTTAGCTTTACTTAATTTTGCAGCTCTTTCTAAAAGCCTTGAATGCAAATAAAACACATCTCCAGGATAAGCTTCTCTTCCTGGTGGACGTCTTAAAAGTAATGAAATTTGTCTATAAGCCCAAGCATGCTTAGATAAATCATCATAAATTACAACTGCATCTTTACCATTATCTCTAAAATATTCTCCAACTGCAGCACCAGCAAAAGGTGCTAAATACCAAAAAGCTGCTGGACTTGAAGCGCTTGCCAAAACTACAATTGTATAATCAAATGCATTGTGTTTTTTTAATGTTTCTACAATTTTTGCAACTTTAGATTCTTTTTGACCTACTGCCACATAAATACAAATCGGTGGATTTTTAGGATTATCTTGAATTTGATTAATAATAATATCTAAAGCTACTGCTGTTTTTCCAGTTCCTCTATCGCCAATAATCAATTCTCTTTGCCCTCTTCCAATTGGAATCATAGCATCTATAGCTTTTGTTCCTGTATGAAGTGGAGTGTTTACACCTTCTCTATCCAAAACCCCTGGAGCATCTTTTTCCAAAAAGTTATATTGAATTTTATCAGCTTTTGCAAAAATAGGGCCTTTTCCATCCAAAGGGTTTCCTAAAGGATCTATAACTCTACCCAATAATTGCTCTCCTACTGGCAAAGACAAAAGTTGCTTGGTTCTTTTTACAGTATCTCCAGATCTAATTAAACCGCTATCTCCCAAAACCAAAGCTCCTACAGAATCTTCCTCAAGGTTTAAAGCTACGGCTTGTACTTTTTTTCCATCAGATTCAACTTCTAAAACTTCTTGGCTTTGTACATTGCTAAGTCCAGAAATTTTTAAAATTCCATCCCCTACTTCAATAACTTTACCAATTTCTTCCCATTCTGAATTGGATTGAGTATTTTCAATGGTTTCCCTTATTTTGTTTAGAATATCATAACTCATAATTTTTATTTATCTTATTTACTTTTAAATTTTATGAAACGAGGCAATAAACTTTTTGTAGGCCTTAGTCCACTTGCCTCCCTTCGGGAGACAAAGGGGGTTACCAACAGCCGGAAAAAAGTTTGTTGCCGAGTGGCGTAAAATTTGAACAGAATAAACTAAACTAACTCTTGTAATTTTTTAAATAATGACATATCCAACTGCCTTTCTTCATTTACTACAATTTTCACTCCTGCAATTAATTCTTGATTTATCTTTTCTACAACTACATCGCCTTTGTTTACCAAATTATTTATTAATTCAGAATTCTTAAAATTAAAATGACGAGCAGTCTCTAAAATAATCTTTTTATTTCCTGTTTTTTTAAAATATAATTTTTCTGCAAGTTTTAAAATCTCCTTTAGTTTTCTCTCATCTCTATTTTTTTTCATAAAACTCAAAAACCCAGCAACCATTTTTGTACCATCTTTTTCTTTCAGCATAATTTCCACCAGCGTATTAGCATAATCTCTTGACTTATACTTCATTTTTCTTAACTTCGCTTACTGCTTTTTCTACAAGAGCTTTATCAATTGCTTCAGGTTTAAGCTCCACTGTTTTAGCTACAATTTGTTTTACAAGCTCTAAAGCTTGGCTATAAACCCTACTCTCTGATTCTTCTTTTTGCATTAAAGCACTTTTCTTTAAAAGCTCATTTATTTCTTTTTGTTTTTCCTCAGCTCTTGCTTGAATTTGTTGATCCAAAACTTTTGCCTTATCTTCTGTAGCTTTAATAATAGCTACTGATTTATTTTCAGCTTCTTTTATTTTTTCTTTACCAATATTATCTATTTCTTTAAGCCTTACATCAGCCTCCTCTGCTTTCTCTAAGCCTTCTTTAATTTTAAAATTTCTTTTTTTAATTATCTCAAGTAAAGGCTTGTAAACAAAAGCTCTTAATACTATTAAAAGTATAAAAAAATTAAAAGCTTGACTTAAAAACAGTTTCCAATTTATTCCTAATTGTCCCAATAAACCTGCTTCCTCCATGTTTATACTTAAAGCGAGATAAATAAACTTTTTTCGTAGGTTGTAACAACAGCTACAAGTTGAGTACACCGCAGTGACTCAACTCGGAGAAAAAAGTTTATTTATCGAGCAATATTAAGCAACGAATTTTACAATCAAAGAAACTACCAAAGCATAAATAGCAATAGCTTCAGCAAAAGCAATAGCCAAAATCATAGCTGTTTGTACTTTGCTTGCTGCTTCTGGATTCCTACCAATAGCTTTTAAAGCTGTAGATCCAATAACCATAATTGCAATTGCAGGAGCAATTGTTCCAATTGCTATTACTCCTACTGTAGCCCATAAACGTACTGCTTCTATTTCCATTTTTTTAAAGCGAGCGAAGCAATAAACTTTTTGTAGGCCTTGGTCCACTTGTCTCCCGAAGGGAGACAAAGGGGGTTACCAACAACCGAAAAAAAGTTTTTTGCAAAGCGAGCTGTTATATTTTTAATTTTTTAATGATGCTCTGCTGTATGAATTGATATTGATACTAATGTAATCATTGCAAAAATAAATGCCTGAATCATTCCCACAAACAATTCCAAAAACATAAATGGCAAAGGTATAAAATATGGAGCTAAAAAGAAAATAATCGTCAAAAGCACTTCTCCTGCAAACACATTCCCAAAAAGCCTAAATGAAAGTGATATTATTTTAGCAACTTCTGAAACAAGCTCCAATATCCCTATAAAAAAATTAATAGGATTAGAGAAATTTATAAATTTACTTATATGCTTAAATGTTCCAATAGCTATCATTCCCAAAACATTTGTCATTATAACAGAAATTACAGCAAATGCTAGAGTAAAATTTAAATCAGCTGCAGGTGCTCGAAAAATAGGTATTGCTTTATGCCCATATTCTATATGTATTGATCCAACCCCAGGAAATAATCCAAGCAAATTAGATACAAGTATAAAAATAAATATTGTAGCTATAAGTGGAAAATATATTTCTGCTTTTTTTGCACTACCTAAAGTAGATTCCATTAAATTTAAAAGTGCTTCTACACCCATCTCTACTCCAGATTGTAATTTTCCTGGCACTAAAGCTAATTTCTTTTTTAAGATAACAGAAAATGTTATTAAAATCAAACAAACAAATAAAGTTAAAAACAAAGAATTGGTTATAGGAAAACCAAGTATTGAAAATATTTGCTCTGCTTTTAAAGATATTTCCTCCACAAAAATTTTTATCTAATTAAAATAATTTGTAATTATATGATATTTTTAAATTTGCTTCAACATTGACATTAAAAAAAGTCTATTTTATTTTATTATAACCCCTTGACTTGATTCTATAATATGATAGGATTTAATTAGATTTCTAAATGGTGCTGCTTCCAAACCAAAAGGAGGGCTGAGATGCAGACGCCACCGGGCCATTAAATTGGTCGTACTTGTCGGCGCAAAGGCGCTGAGTTAAGACAAATTGTCTTGTGCGCTCCACGAAAGTGGTAATTTTTGCCGACTTAGGTCCGCAGAAACCACGAGGATTTTTCCTCAAGAGATCGCGACAAAGATAATTTTGCCTTCTCGGTCGTCACTGACGCCAGTTCTTGTCGGGGGTACATCGTCGATCGGCGGTGTACCTCTTTTTCATTGCAAAAAATTCAAACCTCGATGAACTCAGGGTAAACAAAAACGAGCCAAGGGCCCGTTTTTTATCTACAACCTACTTCCTATAAACTACAACCTAGTAATAATCTTCTACTTTTTTTAATTCTTTATGTCTTCTTAATTTCTCCAAAGCTTTAGCTTGAATTTGCCTAATTCTTTCCCTTGTTACCCCAAACTCCTCTCCAGTTTCTTCAAGTGTATGCATTATGCCATCATCAAGACCAAATCTCATTCCTAAGATTTTTAATTCTCTAGGACTTAATTCTGAAGAAATCTCACCCAATCTTTCTTTAAGTAAATTTCTTGAAGCTTCTGTATTTGGAGCAATTGTTTTATCATCTTTTATAAATTCAGCTAATACTGAATCTTGTTTATCTTTATCTTCTCCTACAGGGGTTTCAAGAGATACTGCTTTTTGAGCTATTTTTCTTATATAATGGACTTTATCTACTTCAAGCCCCATTTCAGCAGAAATCTCTTCAGCCAAAGGTTCTCTTCCCAATTCTTGCAAAAGAGTTTTTCTAACTTTTGTATATTTTGAAATAGTTTCAATCATATGTACTGGGATTCTTATTGTTCTTGCTTGATCTGCTAAAGCTCTAGTTATAGATTGTCTAATCCACCAAGTAGCATATGTAGAAAACTTATACCCTTTATGCCAATCAAATTTCTTTACAGCTTTAAATAATCCTAAATTCCCTTCTTGAATTAAATCAAGTAAAGTTAAATTTGGAGATCTACCCACATATCTTTTTGCTATAGATACCACCAATCTTAAGTTTGCTAAAGCTAATTTATTTTTTGCTTCCTCATCATCTAACTCAATTCTTTTGGCTAATTCTTTTTCTTCACGTGCAGATAAAAAACTAGATCTTCCAATTTCTTTTAAATACATCTGAATTGGATCTATTTTACTTAAAACAGATTTTTTAGGATTTTTATCTTTTTTGCTTTGAATTTGCAAATATTCTCTTGCTTCTTTTATCTCAACACCTCTTTGCCTTAAATTTTCATAAATATCTTCAAGTTCTTCAATATTTCTTTCAATATCTGGCATAAAATCTAAAATTTCAGAAGTTGTAACAAAACCACGCTCTTCACCTTTACGGATAAGAGCTTCTATTTGTTCTTTTGTAATTTTTTTAACTTTAGATCTTTTTTCTTTACTAGCAATTTTTCTTACAAGCTTTTTTTGCTTTTTAAGCTTTTTCTTTTTTACAACAGATTTTTTTGATTTGAGTTTTTTCTTTTTTGCCATAAAAAATATCAGCTTTAATATGATACGCTTTAACAGTACCAAAAATTTTACTTAAAGTCAAATATTATAGTTCTTTTGATATACTTGAAAAATCTACCATAAGTTCTTTAACTTTTTCATAATTACCATCTGCTTCAGCAGATCTAATATTTCTTGTAATTTTTTCTAATCTATCCTTTAACTCCAAAGTTTTTAATTCCAAAAGGCAAACTGAAATTTCCTCACCTCCATCCTCTTCATACTGTATCTCAGCTTTCAAAGCCATTGCGTCCATATTTTCTTTATTTTTTATTTTATCTAAAACATCCTTTGCATTTTCACTAAAATATTGATAACATTTTTCTTCTATCAAATTTAAATCTTCCGGCTTTTTTAAAACTAGAGCAATAATTTTTTCTTCTATCATGGCCTTTCTAGAATTATCTTTTTCGTCGGCTGTCCGAGCCCCGAGCTCGGGCGAATTTTGCTCTACGGCCGGCATTGCAATTTTTATTTTCTCCATCTCTGCTAAAATTGCGTCTTCCTTTATATCAATTTTTTGCGATAACTTTTGTATCCAGAAAGATTGCTCTATTTTATTTTCTATTCTCTTTACTACAGGTAAAATAATTTTAGAAATTTCTCTTTTTCCTTCTGGTTTTGATTTATCGAATTTCAAAAAAGCAGAATCAAAATAATAATCCATTATGGGTTTTGCTTTTTCCAAAACATTTTTCCAAATTTCCGGATTTTCCAAAATAATATCAGCTGGATCTTTAGCCTCATAAGACTCTATAACTTTTATATTAAAACCTTTTTCTTGTGCTAAATCTATTCCACGCCGAGTTGCATTTTGTCCAGCAGAATCCATATCAAAAGCTAAGATCAAATTATCTGTATATCTTTTTAGAATATTTAAATGCTGTTGAGTTAAAGCAGTTCCCGAAGTTGCTACAGTATTTTCAAAACCAGCTTGATGGCACATAATTGTATCTGTATAGCCCTCAGTTAATACAATATTATTATCTTTTCTTGCAAATAATTTTGCAAAATTTAATCCATACAAAAGATTACTTTTGTCATACAATATAGTCTGGGGAGTATTAATATATTTTGCAGTTTCTTGCGCGTCTTTAGATTTAAAAATTCTAGCACCAAAACCTACTATTTGAGAATTAATATCAAAAATTGGGAACATAATTCTTCCTCTAAACCTATCATAAGAATCATTTTTACCATCTTTTGCAATTGCTAAACCAGATTTAATTATCTCTTCTCTTGCAAAACCATTACTTATTAAATAATCAGACAATCCTTGCCATGTATCTGGAGAATATCCCAAGCGCCATTTTTTTATGCTTTCTTCTGTAATACCTCTTTTGAGTAAATATTCTTTTGCTTCTTTACCAACTTGACTTGCTTCTAATTGTTTTTCAAAAAATAAACAAGATAGCTCTGTTATTTCATAAAGCCTTTGTCTTTCTGTTTTAAATTTTGCATCTTCAGAAGACATTTTCTTTAGCTCAACACCTGCTTTTTTTGCTAAAATTCTTAAAGCATCTCCAAACTCAATACCTTCAATAGCTTTTATAAATTCAAAAATATCTCCACCTTTTGAGCAACCAAAACAATGCCACATTTGCCTATTTGGTGATACAAAAAAAGATGGTGTTTTTTCTTTATGAAAAGGACAATTACCTCGGTAGTTTATACCAGTTTTTGTGAGCTTAACATAACCACCTACCACTTCTAGTACATTTAATTTATTTTTTATTTCTTCTATTTGTGAATCTGACATAATTTAAATCATTTTAATCTTAACATAATCAAAACAAAAATCAATTCAATAGCAAAAATTTCGTTACAAAAAAACAAAGCATTTTTCCTTGCTTTGTTTTTAATATTATCTTACGGATTTATGGTTGGCGAAGTGACTGTAATTGATGGTTGAATTGAAACATATTTTGCAAAAAAGTTTATTACATCTGTTTTACCTGTATAACAATTTTTCCCATCCCACACAAAAGGTACACCTACACTATTAGTAGGAAGCCCACAAAGCACAGCTTTTTCACTTTGCAACTTTTTATTTTCTGCATTATTATATGTTTCTAATTTTGTAAATTTTAACTTTTGCTCTATATTATTATCTTTTATATATTGATTAACTTGAGCACAATAAGGGCAAGTATCCCAATAAAAATAAATAACTCCAGATATATTTGATGTTTCTGGGCATTTTGCAAATTCACATTTTGGTCCAGTTCTACTCACATAGCTTCCATCTGGGCACTGTTTTACATCCTGAGCACAAGTTATAAAATCTGGAATAACTATTTGTTGATTATTACATCCATAAAGTGCATTAAGTTTTTTTCTTGTAGATGGCCCCACATAGCCATTACCTTTTCTTAATCCATTTGGAGTTAAAATTTCTGAAGCATATTTTTCTTGAAATTCAGAAACTGCAGAAGCTGTATTTTCACCAAGAACTGCACTACGAGAACCATTGTCTTTATACACATCGCTAAATCCTTCTTTGCTTAATGCTTCTTGAAGATGTGAAACATCATTACCAATATCTCCGGGGCCACCAACATCTCCAATCCTCAGATTTTTAGTAAAATTATAGCACCACTTTGCAGTTGAACCCTGCCCCTGAGCTTGTAATTGTTTTAATTGAGCTTGCATGTCTGCGATCAAATCCATAATACATTGAATTCTTTGGCTATTATCCATATTAGAACCATAAACAGTTGCCATACAATCAGCTAAAGAAGAAGCTTTTGCAGCTTTCGCAGTTCCAGAAAAACCAAAAAACACTGTTAATAATAGAGCTATCACAAAAATATATTTTATTTTCATAAATTTATTTTAATAATAATTTACTTATTGTTTAATAATACCCCCCCTAATATAATTGTCAAATAAAATTTAAAATAATAAATATTACTTTTCTTTTGCTATTTTATTTAAAATTAATTTGATCTTTTCTAAACTTGCCAAATCAATTATTGAAATTGGGATTATATCTTTATCTTGCTTTTTAAAATCTTTTACCACTTGCAAAACTTTTTCTTTAGGCACCATATCTGATTTACTCAAAAATACATATTCTGGCTTTTGCAATAGCAATTCGTTGTGAGCCCCAAGTTCTGCTCTTACAGTTTGATAATCTTTTATAGGATCTTCAGATTCAGCTGAAACTAAATGAAACAAAACTTTTGTTCTTTCTATATGTTTTAAGAATTTTATCCCTAAACCCCTACCTACTGAAGCACCCTCAATCAATCCAGGAATATCAGCTAAAATCAAATCATAATAAGCTCCCAAATTAGGGTTTAAAGTTGTAAAAGGATAATTTGCTACTTTACTTTTTGTAGCAGTCAATTCATTGAGCAAGCTTGATTTACCTACATTTGGAAAGCCCACAAAACCTACATCAGCTATCATTTTTAATTCAAGTTGAAATTCAAAACATTCACCATCTTTACCTTTACCAAATTCTTTTGGACTTGTATTTACAGCAGATCTAAATAAAAAATTACCCTTTCCTCCCCTACCGCCTTTAGCTATCAACTCCCTTTGCCCCATTTTTGTAATTTCAAAATTAATTCCATTTGATAAATTTTTCAAAACAGTTCCAACTGGAACATAAATAATTGTATCATCTGCATTTTTACCATCATTAAGTTTTATTTTTCCATTCTCACCATTTCTAGCAATTATATCTTTCTTAAATCTAAATTGTTTTAAAGCTGTAAGATCAGCAACACCTTCTACATACACATTTCCACCTCTACCACCAGAACCACCAGTTGGCCCTAAAGCTTGTTTGATTTTATTAAAAACCGCCAAGCCATCTCCGCCTTTTCCTGCTGTCACTTTAATTATTACATCATCAATTATCATATTTTTAAAATTTATCTTTAGGAATTAATTTACTTAATTATACCAATATTAAAATAATAACACAAGAAAAAACTATATTAAAAAACTCGTCTGTAAGTGGTCACGTGTGCCACTTTACAAACGAGCTTTGCCTCGGAACTGCTAGGTGCGTTTACTCCGCGAATTAGCCATGCTAAATAACAATGGCACAATTCCCCCAAACTCCGAATTCCTATGCGCATCTCGGTATTGCTTCCAACGACGTGCCAGCCTAGCTGGCGAATCGTCCATATAGATGGGAACTGGCGTTCCATTAAACCACAACCAAGCTGCGGAACCCGGATGGTTCGCAAGCGCCAAAGTTGCAGCATCATCAATGGTTGTTCCCCGCACTTTCCAATGCAGGTGAAAAAGCCCCGACTCATCCGCAACAAACCCGTCCTTAGCCTTAGTCATTTTGCTAATCTCCTATTGCGAATTTTAACCCCAAACCCATTGAAACTATAATATTTTTATCATAAGAAATCTATAACGTCAACAAATTCAATGCAACACCCAACCAAAAAAAACGCTCCAAGCGGTTTATCTTAATGTATTGCTGGCTCCTCACCTTTTCTTATTTTATGCTCCACAAAATGCATTATCACATCAGCTCCTGTTTTAAGCCACATAAACATTGGTAAAGCTTCTGTCACCCCAAAGCCAAAAACAATAGTTAAATGCATTGGTATAATTCTAGCATATGGATAGAACATCAGCACACCAATATTTTGTTTTTTGGTATCACGTGGTTTGTTATAAACATAAGAGAATAAATGATTTCCAAAAAATATCAAAGCAATTCCAAAGACATATTTTAATTGACTGCTATCAAGACCACCCATCATACCAGCAACACCACCCTTCAGAATAAAACCTAAATAAGCTAAATGGAAAACTCCATAATGAAATAAAAAGAAAAATGCAGTAAAAATTTTCGTACCTATTGTTGGCTGAGCTGGACGGCCATTTATTTTAAAATTTTCAGTAGAAAACTCTTTTAAACTTAAAATCCTAACAAAATTAAAAATTCCAATTGTCACACTTTGAAACCAATAGGCTAGCATTATAGCTACCAAATTCCATCCCTGAGTAGTTGCTGAATAAATCGCAAAAACATTAGAAAATACCAAAGCTGTCAACGACCAATCTACCATAAATATAAACTTTTTATTCTCTTGCATATTTTTATTTCTCAATTATTTTTTATTCATTTTCTTCATAATAATACGAATAATCTATACCTTTCATAAACATTTCCCTATTATTAATTTTGTTAGTCAAAGCTTTTTTAAGCAAGCTTTTTATTTTCTTACTATTCTTTGAGCTATGTACCATTGCAGTAATATAATCTTTTTTGCTTATCTTACTCCAATCTACACATTTTTTAAAGCGTTTTTTAAATATCAAATCAAGCCAAATTCTGGCACTTCGCCCATTGCCTTCCATAAAAGGATGAGCAATATTCATTTCTATATATTTATCAACAATTTGCACAAAATTATTTTCAGGCATTTGTTCAATTTGCGAAAGCGTGCTTTTTAAATATTGTGCTACTGCAAACTTAAAACCATTTTTTGAAATATTTTTTGTGCGTATTTGACCTGCAAAATCATACAACCCGCCGAATAAATAAGCATGAATCTGTTGCAAGCCCTTGGTAGTACCAACCTCTATTTTGTTAATTAAGTTACTTCCAAAAAGTGTATATGCCTTTTTCTTACTTTGCCCATCAACAGTATTGTCACTATATGTAAACCAATCTAAAAATTCTATAGATTTTTTACTAGGAATTGTTTTTACAACTTCAATAATATCATCTTGCGAAAAACAATCAGTGGCATATTTTTTTCCGTCAGAAGACAGAAGTTTCAGTTGTATACATTTTGAATACAACTGGCTATTTTGTTTTTTAAAACGACTTTTAAGCGTTCCCCAATACACCCTTGGTCGTGGGCTATGAGTGATAGCTGATACAACATCAACAACTGAAAACCACCATTTACTATTTTTTTCATCCCAAACAGCACGCACTTCCCTGTCATCAAAAAAACGAATTGAAATTTTATGCTCCATAATTTAAATATTTAATTTTTTATCTTAACATATTTCAAACGAGATTTTAAGTTAAAATAATGTTAACTTGGGCACAGGTTGTCGTATGACAACCAGATAAATGATATTCTCACATTCTCGAGAATGTCGGAGTGTTGTATATATTCGTGTATATACTAATTTACGCTTTCATAATAATTACTTACCACATCTCTAAAATCACTAGTCTCCAAAATATTACCATTTGCATTTTTTAAAATATATTTCAATCCAATTTCTTTAAGCATCAAAGAAGTATCCACATTTTCCGGCAAGCCAAGCTTTAATATAAATTCAGACAAAGGCACCTTTGTTGTTTCTATAACATACGACAAAGTATTACTGCCCCTTATATCAGCTACATTAATTTTTCCCTGCACATTTACAATATTTGACTGTGACTTTGTTTTCCAAAATGGAGTAAAAGGCAATATAAGCAAAGGAAGCAGAACCAGTAAAATTACCAAAATATCAAAATTTTTCCTTAAAATCTTCCTGCCAAACAAATTATATTCCAAACTATTTTTAGGACAAGTGCCGATGCATTTTGAACAACTAATACAATCTACACTATTTACTGCGCTTGCTGTTTTAATTTTTAAATTTGCAGGACAATTTCTATCACACAACCCACAACCAATACAGGTGCTTGCATCTCTCTTAATTTTTAAAAAGCTAATCTTTTTTATAATGCCAAAAAACGCTCCAAGCGGGCAAAAATATCTACACCACAAACTTTTTGCACCCAAAGCCATTATCAATACAACCGCTAAAATTGTATAACCCCAAACCTTTTCATCAAACTCATTGCCAAAATGCATTAGAGCATTATAAGGATCATATGCTCTAAAAACCAAATCTCCCAAATAAAAAGAATAATAAATTATCACAGCCAAAACCAAATATTTTACATAACGCAAATATTTGTCCAAAGTTTCTGGCAATTCAATATCTTTTTTAAAACCAATTTTTTTACCAATTGCTCGCAACCATTCTTGCAAAGATCCCAAAGGGCAAAAATATCCACAAAACACTCTACCCAAGAAAAATGAAGCCACAAAAAATATTCCCAGCAAAATAAATGAGCTTGTAAAAATTCTTTTTAAAAATTCCCCCTTAAACAAAAGCGTAAAAAAGCTTTCTACAGCTCCAAATGGGCAATAAGCATCTATGGGAGCTGATTTTTCAATTCCATATTTTAAGTGCAAAAGCGAGAGCACAATTACCGCAATTAAAATACCAGCTTGAGTAATAAATCGTAATGAAATTTTTGAAAACATTTTCTGCATATTTTTTTTATTTTAATTATTTTTATTTTAACATATTTACCTGACAATATAAAACCCCGCCAGTAGAAAAAGCAAGCTTTTTTAAAGGCGGGGCCAGTGAGAAGCTAGGCAATGTTTACAGCTTATGCCAATGCCCTATCACAAGCGACATTGGTGCCAGCACCCAGAGCTGGCATCTAGTCTGTAAATCGCACAGGACGTCGGTTTGTGGTCCCGCGGGCCTGCACGTCCCAATCCTCTCACAATGTACTAAAACAACAATTGCCCCCTTTTTAATATCTCTCGCGGTTGATGCGAGTACTTTCCAATTCTTTTTGAATTTCCTCCATTTTATTAGTTTTCAATTTTATTACAGCCAAAGTGCCCTCAGCATCACCCATAATTGCAGGCTCCTGCTCTGCCAAATCATTATACTCTTTCTCTTTAGCCAAAAGTTGTTCCTCTATTCCTCTAAGCTCGTTATCTGTATTTGCAATATCTAGCTTGCTAATTTTTTCCCTATATTTTTCATTTAATTCACTAATCTCCAAGTCAATTTTTGCTAAAGTTACTGGTACTTTTTTTGCTGCCAACATATCTTTTTGCAAAATAATACGAAATTTATTAATTTCATTTAAAACCTCACTCAGCTCTCTAATTAGCCTATCTTCTCTTTCATAAGAATCTTCATATTTACTTTCTTTATCTATTACCATAAATTTTATTATTTTATTTCTCAATTTATTTTAATTATTTTTATTTTATTTCTGATTTTATCTTTTCTAAATCAATGTCTCTTTTAAAAATTATATAATCCCGACCAGTTTTTATTGCCTTTATATTTCCCCGACCAATACGTTTTAGCACAGATTGCTTACTTATATTAAGAATTTTTGTTAATTCTTTGGTTGTGTAAAAATCTTTATCGATCATTTTTTATAATTATTAATTTTTAATAAGCAACAATTATATAATCAACCTTAAGATTATTATATCATATATTACATCAGGTTGCCCTAGGGCAACCTGACTGGTTTGGTTATGCTTTGTTTATTATATAATATTTTCTTAATTAATTTTCAAATTATAGCAATAATTTGCCCTGAGCCAAGTCGAAGGGTTTTCCTCAATCAATTTTTATTTTTAATAAATTCTTTTATTTTTGTCAGATAAACTATATCTTTTTCTCTTTTGTATTTTTCCGCAACATACTCCCTCCATTCTAAACAAATTTGCAAATTGGCAAATTTATAATCTTGCACGACAAAAGGATCTTTAAAAATCTTAGGGAAAATTTCTTCTTGCCCCGGCCAAACAGCTCCCATATCCACATCTATGCCTTGTATATTTATTTTAAATAATTTTTGGTTCAGATCGCCCCTAAAATGCACTTCTTTGGCCTCTTTGGGCACAACAGCCAAATCTTTTATAGCAATATCAAGATCGTTCAACGCACTATTTTCGCCAAACTCCACGACTCCCATCAAATACAAAGGCCCAGATCCAAAAACTACAAAATCATTGCCTATTTTTTCTTTAAGCCATTTTAAAACCGGCTCTATTTTATCAAAAAAATATTGATTGATTTCCATGTTTATTTTTTATCTTGCTTATTAAACTTTTTTAGAATAGCTTGGTTGCCCTAGGGCAACCTAATCAAAGAAGGCTCAATTAATTTTTACAGCTTTATTATATCAAAAAATCGCCCAAAAAGCGACGCTGTAAAAGAAAAAACCTGTTTCATTAGTCGATCGCAACAGGTTCAAGCCTCGGAACTGCAAAATTGGCTTTCGTTGAATTCAGCCTTGCCTGAGAGAAGACATTTGCCTAATTCTTTTCTCCAACTCTTGCAGACACGCTTCAACGGCTCCTTGGCCGGCTCGCGCAGTGCCGATTCCCTTCTGCTCATTAATAGCGTCAGCAATGAATGCCTCAAAAACGTCTCCACAAAACCGAGCGGTCATTGCGATTACCGTCTCTTTAGCGCTCGAATCTATCGTATCCCACACGCCAAAGTCAATTTCAAGCACAGGAATAACACTGCTCGGATCCATTTCTGAATGAGCGGCAACCAATTGCCTCTGCAAACCAGGGTCCTCTTCAAATAGCTTTCGTAGCATATCATTTACCTCCGTTAGAAACTCGACTACAACCCCCAAAGAACACAGCTATTATGCTACAAACTTTTTACCTATTTGTCAACTCAAAAACCGCTCATCGCGGTTTATCTTAACATACCTACCTGCCGACAGACAGGTATTACGATAACAATTACTCGGTTGCCCTAGGGCAACCTAATCAAAGGAGGCTCAATTATTTTTTATTTTTCGTATTTTTCAATATAATCTCTAACAACTTGCGCCACCGTTTCAATATTTATAGGTTTTTCTCGTTTTCTACAATAATCTTTTTCAAACCAATCAGTTAATTTATTATCTCTCCTGCTAGAATTACAACTTCCGCAACATTTTCCCACAACCCTTGAGACCGACTCGTTTTTATTAATACAATCTCCCACGCTATCAATATTCTTTTTATAATTAAAATGCTCGGTGGTAGCAGAATCTTTTCTATTTTTTAAATCCCATGGGTAAATCAATTTTTTGTCACAATAAACACAACGGACATCCCTGCTAATTATTTCGTCCATATCTTTCTTTGGAATTTTAGTCATTTTAACCGCCATTTTATTTCTCAATTAATTTTTATTTTAAATACCTTTTTAAAAATTCCTCCCTGGAAATTTCTGCTCCCTGCCCCTCTATTCCTTCGCTAGTTGTGTATTCTTCACCCAATGTAAAACCCAAGCCTTCAAAAAGTTTTTTATTTTTTAACACAAGATAAGACCACGCCTCAACTTTTTCTATTTTTTCATTTTGATCAATAATTTTGGCTAATTCTCTAAACCCTGAGTCAGTAAGCATTTTAAGTTTTTTAATTCCAGGCTTTTCTCTCGGCCATGTATGTATTTTAATTATTCGCCCATCATCAACCAATTCATATTCTAATATTTCGTTTATTCTTTCTCTCCCTCCATGCTGTTCCCGTCTTATGCTATCAAATAAGCCGCTTTTATCTCTACTCCTTGCTAAATAGTATAATTTCATTAGATCCAAAGACCTTTCGACAAAAAATTCCTTATCATCAATTGCGCAAATCTCTTCAATCTGTTGCAAGAACAAATTCTCATCCATCAATCCTGCATCAAAAAATGGTTTCAACTTTCCAATCATTATGCTTTTCCTTTCTTCGGGATCTTTTACTGTATCAAAAAACTGGGCAATACTACCCCTTTCCATCTCAATTAATTTTTGATCATGCTCAGTTAACTTTTCTGGCTGATCATCTCTAGGCTCAAAATTTTCCATTTTATTCCTCAATTATTTTTTATTTTATTAAATCTTACCTACTCTTAAAATCTCTTACTACAAAACCGCCTTTGATACTAAGATTATGGATTTTGTATATAAGTTTTTTTATTAGCCTCCTGTAAAATTTTGATTGTTGCCTGCACTGAAAGATTATCTGTAGGTAAAAGTACCATCCTTTTGCCCAGTTGATCAAGTATTGGAGTTAAAAACTCGTCAGCCCACGATGGTGACAAAGTTAAAATACCTGCAAAATCTATTTCTAAATTTTCATTGTCAGCGAGTTTGCGCAATGTAGGCAAAAAAGCTCTAAAAGCCTCGCTCCCTAATTCTCTTGATATTAATGTTGTGCCAAATTTTGATAGTTCTAATTTCATAGTTTTTATTTTTTTAAAATTCTCACTTTTCACACGTTTTTGGCAATAATAAGCGTGAAATATGCAAAAATTAAGCATTTTTCACGGTTTTAGCCTAAAATCTCTTACTATAAAACCGCCTCTGATTCTATTTTTCGAATAGATGGACGTATTCGTGCAAAACAAAAACACGATTTCGCGAAAAGCCGGTCATTTCTTTTAAAATACCTTCTTTTTCTAATAAATTTGCCAAAGTATTTGATGAGCTAATAGATATGCCTAACTTCTTTGATATACCCGCAACAGTTATGGCGGGATCAGAAAATAATGTAAGTAAAAGCAAGTTAGCAAGCTTTATTCTTTTTCCAAACCCCATAATATGTTTATCGTATTTTTTACGTAATTCAATTATGTCTTCAAATGTCTTTTTACCTTTTTTCGCCGTTTCAATTATTGCGGTTAAGAAAAAGGAAATCCATTGATCCATATCATTGCGCTCACGGACAAAAGTTAAAGCATCATAATATTTCCCTTTATTTCTTTCAAAAAAATCGGAAACATAAAGTGTCGGCTTTTGTAATATACCTAATTCAATAAGGTGCAATGTTATAAGCATACGACCGATTCTCCCATTACCATCGTTAAATGGATGAATTGTCTCAAATTGATAGTGAGAGATAGCCATTTTGATAAGATGTGGCATATTTAATCCTTTGTTGTGCCAAAAAAGCTCCAGGTCTTTTAAAGCATCTAACATATCGTCCGGATTTGGGGGGACAAAATTTGCCGCCTGAATACTTGGGCCAATCCAATTTTGCATTGTACGAACTTCTCCTGGCTGCTTTGCCTCACCTCGCACCCCCGAAAGTAAAACTTTATGCACTTCCTGTAAAAGACGCATAGATATTGGTAGTCCAGAAAGACGCCCAATAGAATAATTCATTGCCTTTATATAATTTTGAACTTCTGCCCAATCATCGCGCTTCTCAGGGTTAACTTCTTCTTTTGGCAAAATAGCTTCATCCATTCCAGTTCGAGTACCCTCAATGCGGCTAGATTTAACAGCTTCATTGAGTACATGCATTTGAATAAAAAAATCAACATCCGGCACAAGAGTAGAATAGGCGTTCAGCTCGCCAACAAGTCGCATGGCCTCTTCCAGTAAAACGGGCATTCTTTTGTCGCGCCATTCATATGGTCGATTAACCGAAAACGGCACGAAACTTTTATATTCGTAATCTTTGCCGTAAAAATTTCTTTTATACGACCCCGCTGTAAAGTTGTATTTTTGATTATTTTCCATAACTTATAATATATTATTTTATATTATCAGATAATTAATTAAGTTGCAATATAAAAACCTGTATTATTACTTTTTTTATCTCAATTTATCAATTGCTTGATCATTTCTTATAACCATATCAGCCATTGGGCTATCAAAATCCTCCAAACTGCCACGATCTGGCCGATAAATTAAAACTCTAAAATCAATTTTAGAAACTGGTAAATCCCCTTCTTTGCATATTTTTGCAACACGAGAATCTTCTATTTTTTTATATTTTTCTACAATTTCATCGGATCGTGGATCCTTTTTTTTAATTACACAATCCAATGCTCCTAAAATAATTACACCTTTATTGCTTGCATAAGATTCTTGTGGAATTTCTAAATTTTTTAAATGATGAGGCAAATAATCTAATCTATCAGGACTAATAACTGGCATATTATTTCTAATAAAATAACTACATATAGCACTTTTTAAAGTTGATTTACCCACATCAGTATCATTTAATGTAGGCCCATATATTGCAACAACAACATAATCTTGACCACCTAAAAGAAATTCAATTTTTTGTATAATTTTTTCTACACCTTCCTCAAAAGAATATTCTCTTTTTTCAGGTAATAACTCATGTAAATTTAATTTTTCTTTCATATTTTATTATATTTACTTACTTAACTTTACTTCTTTTAAATTCAAAAATCAAACAAAAAAACCGGCGAACTGGTCGCCGGGTAAATAAAAAATGCGCAAAAGGATATCCGTGGGAGTCAAGCGCTTTGTTTGCGCTTATCTCTCCACCGATTTTTCCTTTTACGATCCTTCTCGTCAAAGCAGATCGAAATGCCACTGTCACGCAATGCACAAGCAAAGGCACGACCACTCAAAGATCGATCACCTATTATGTACACCTCAATCTGCACATAGGTCATATTGCCACGAATTGAAAGACGATAACAATTCGCGCTATGAACGGAGATTTTGACGTGTCGATTTCTCGGCACTCTCAATCCACCGTCAATCTTTGTGATAGCGATTTTGTACACATGCGGACAATTCGCAACTATATCCGCAACCCGGCAAGCAAACTCGTCATGCAAAGTCGTGTGGCTGCCGGTATATTTACCACCCGACCTATGCGTTTTCGTACTCACAGCAATCCCCCTTGTGAATGTTGACACGCATTATGACCAAAAACCATTTTTGATCCACTTAATAAGTGTACAATTATTTTTATAATATGTCAATAGAATGCCTCCTTCTTTCCCATAACAAACGCTGAGCGAAGTTGCCCAGAATTCATCATAAATTTAATTATAGCATATACATAACTATTTGTCAATATTTATTCCTTCCCCACCCCCCCATAACCACATTTCAAGTTTTAAAAAACCTCGCCAGTAGAATTAGCAAAAGCTTTTTCTGAAAGCGAGGCAAAAAGAGTTAAGTAATAGAAGCTATAGCTACCTTGAATCATTAAGGCAAAAAAAGCCGCCAAAACCAGTAAGCAGTAGTAATACACCCGCTGTATAAACCTGCCAACTCCCCCCTGTTCTGAACATAATAAATGCGAGAAAAAACAAAAAGAACAAAAACAACAACAATGCACACCAAAATATCCAAATAGCCAAGAATACAACGCTCCTACCAACCAGTCTCATCGTTTTTAGCATACCTTCTCCTTTGAATGTGCAAAAAACACCTACTGCATTGTAAATTTAACATAACTTACAAAAAAATCAAGTCATATAAAAAAATTAAAGGCAAAAAAATAGCCCTTTGCTCAAATAGTGATTAAAGGGCTTTGAAAGTCGCCGTTTCGTAGGGCTACCCGCACTGCTCATGATCTTCCGGCGGTGCAAGCGCCGAAAACACTCGGTAATTGCCGTTACTGTAGATTACGGTGTCGCCACTCTCAGCCTCACCAATCCAATCCACCGTTCGGCGACAGCCCCTCTCATCTACCATCAGGGCAGTCACTGTGCCCCGATACATGATCTCCCCTATGAATTGGTACTTACCGTCAGGCAGGTACCAAGCCACAAAACCTCGCCGATCCCGCTCCCTGTTGCGGTCAGCAATGACCGTAAACAAAAAAATTCCAAGAATAACCGACACTCCGATCAAAAAAATAAAAAACGTTGCCATGGCTTTTTCCCTTTCTTAAAGTGCCATGAAGTCCATTTGTGAAATTACCACCAGCTTGATGGCGAGGAGACTGGACGCAAACCTCCTACTTTTTTGTACATAAATTATTTATATCACAGTAATATATATTTGTCAAAAATTTGCCAACCAAAAACCAGCTTTGAAAGCCGGCCTAATTCATTATTTGCAATAAATTTTTATTAGATATTTTATAAACTCTTGATCAGCTTATCATTATGATGCAAAATAATATGCCTTCTTAATTTAAAAGTTGGTGTTAACTCACCCTTCTCTTGCGTAAATTCTTCAGAAAGCAAAATAATTTTTTTTATTTTCTCAAAATCAGAAAGATTTAGATTTATTTTTTCTGTAATTCTATCTTCAAAAATTTTTATAATTTTCTTATCTTTTACAAGACTTTGATGGCTTTGCAATGGCAAATTATTTGATTTAAGATATAATTCTACTTCCTGCCAATCAGGACAAATTATAGCAGATACAAAATTTTGATTATCCCCAATAACCATTGATTGTGAGATAAATTTATCATTATTCAATAAATTCTCAATATATTCTGGCCACACATTCTTGCCACCAGAAAGCACAATCATTTCTTTTTTTCTACCAGTTACACTTAAAAAACCATTACTATCAATATATCCTAGATCTCCAGTACAAAACCAATTATCTTTATCAAAAGATTTTTTTGTAGCTTCATTATTCTTATAATATTGAGAAAAAACATTTTGCCCTTTAATTAGGATTTCTTTTTCATTGCTAATTCTAATTTCTATACCTGATAGTCCTCTACCCACACCTATCTTGCCAAAATTCTTCATATCATTTTCTGTAGTTACAGATACAACAGGAGAAGTTTCAGTTAAACCATATCCTTCTAATATAAGAATACCAATTTTTGAAAAAAACTTTACTAAATTTTCATTTAATTTTGCTCCTCCAGAAATTGAAATTCTTAATCTCCCACCAAGATTGTTTCTGATTTTCTTAAATACCAAATAATCTGCTATCTTGTATTTAAAAGTATTTTTATTTTGTTTTAAAGCCCATTTAAATAATTTCTTTTTTAATTTTGATGATTTATTCACCTTATCCCAAATTGCATCATGAAATTTCTCAAATATCTTGGGAACTGAAATTAAAATTGTAGGTCTTACTTCCTTTAAATTTTTGGCAAGTGTTTTGGAATTTTCTGCATATGCTATTGTAGAGCCACATAAAATTGGAATAAATTGACCTGTGGTTCTTTCTAAAGCATGAGACAATGGTAAAAAAGATAAAAAAACATCAGTATCTTTTGCTGGAATCGCAGTATTTACTGATTTGACATTACTTAGAATATTTTTGTGACTTAGCATAACTCCTTTTGGTTCTCCAGTTGTCCCAGATGTATATATAATAGTGCAACAATCATCTTCATTAATATCAACTTTTCTAAAAGCCAAGCTTTCATTATGATCAATCAAATTATGGAAATTTAAAACTTTTACACTTAAATTAGCTTTTTCTATTACTGGCAAGTCTTCAAAAATAATTATATTTTCAAGGTAATTTAACTTATTCTTGTTTATTAAAACCTTATTTAATAAATTTGAATTTGAAGCTATTAAAATTCTTGCTTCAGAATGCTCTAAAACATTTATTATAGCTTCAGAGTTCAAGGTAGTATGCAAAGGAACACTAATCCCCCCAATTGCCATAATAGCTAGATCAGATATCAACCATTCTGGCCTATTTTCAGATAAAATAGCTATTTTGTCATTTTTCCTAATAGAAAACTTATCTTGCAAAGTAAATGCAAAATTTTTGATTTGCAAAGCAAGCTCTTTATATTTTATGGGGAAATAAACACCTTCCTTTTTATACAAGAGAGCTGTTTTATTTGCATATTTATTTGCTGATTGAAAAAACTTATCTGGTAAATTATCCATAATTAAGATAATTCTTTAATAAAATTATAAATCTTTTTAAACAATATTGACTTCTTTTCATCTTTTAAAATAACATGCCTATTACTATCAAACCAATAAATCTTTTTGGTTTTTGAGCCAATATTATTATAAATAAATTCTGCACTTTTTGGCAAAGCAACATTATCAAATAAAGCATGAACTATAAAAACTGGGATTTTTACTTTATGTAAATTTGGCTTTGTGTCATGTTTTATAAAATTTAAAAAGTTCCTAAAACTTCTTGTTGGGATAATATTTGTCTCTGAATTTTCAAGTATTGGAGCAAACATTAAATCTTTGTTCTTTGAAGTAAATAAACTTTTTATAAATGCAAAAGGAGTTTCATAAACCCTTCTAGGTTTCTTATAATATCTTCTCAAAAGTCCATAAGTATTTAATCTTAATAATATAAAATTATGATATTTAAGCCAAATAGGAGCTGCTAATGCAACTATACCAACTGGTTCATTGTCAAATTCACGAGCCAACCAAAAAGATAAATTTGCTCCAAAAGAATTACCTATAATAAAAATTTTATCTACATCTTTTTTTAGATCTAAATAAGCATTTTTTACTGATGTCTTCCAATCATCTATAGATGTTTTCCTTAAATCTTCTGGGGTTTTACTGTGACCTGCAATAACTGGCGTAGAAACTACATAATTTTTTTGTGCAAAAAATTCTGCCAATTCTTTAAATTGTGCTGGACAAGCTGTAAAACCATGAAGCATAAGTATACCAATTTTGTTTTTCTTATTATCTATTTGCATAAATAAATTTATCTTAATATAAAAGCTCTTGTAATTGGACCAAAAAAACCAATTGAGGGATTTATCTTATTTTGTTTCTGGAATTTTATTAGAGCTTGTTTAGTTAGTTTACCAAAAAATTCAGTTTCATTTCCTTTTGACCCATCGCCAAATTCTGCAATTATAAAGCCACTATTATTTAAATATATTTGCAATTGCTTTACATCTTGGCCCGATAACCCTAAATACAAATCCCTTATAAAATTATATTTCTTGCTTTTATTTCCTTGCAAATTAGCTATTTCTATTTTTAACTGTTCAATTCGAGCTAAAAGTTTTGCTATATCTTCTTCTGATTGATTATTTTCTTGCCAACTAGATTGCAAAGCATTACCTCCGCCAGATATTGACATCGATGTATTTGATTCTGTTTGTGCTTGACCAAAAAGTCCAAATACAGAAAAATTTGTAGTATTGCAAGTTACAGTTTTAGATGTTTTATTTACAGAACAATTTGAAAGTTCATACCAAGAAGATCCATCATTACGATGTATTTTAAGAGTGTTTTCATCTATACCAGTAATATCTGCATCTGTATAATTTAAAGTCACTGTAGCTGAAGAATCAAAAGAACTTAAAGTTGAAGCTGGGTCTGTCAAAGCTTTTATATCAAAAACCGAAGAACCAACTGCATTATAATCACTTGGCTTGCTAAGAATATTTAAAGCACTTACTGCAGACAAACTTTTTAATTGTAAGCTAGCGGGAATTTCTGCAAAATCTCTTGAAATAGTTAATTCAAAAGTTAAACCACCAGAAGTTTGGCTTACAGAATAATCTGAATCTTCTGCACTTGTAATTGCTGTATCTACATCTGCTCCATTTGTGGAAGCTGGAGTAAAAACAAGCTCAGAGATTGTGCTTATTGAAGAACTACCCGCACAACCTGTAGTTGTAAATGTCTGCTGAGCACTGGTGCCTATATTACCAGCATCATCTTGCGAAATTGCAATATAATAATATTTTGAACATGCAACTAGACCAGTTAAAGTAATTTCATGAGCAATTGTTTTGACATCAGAATTATAAATTAAAGTCCTTGTAGTAAGATAAGTACTTGGGTCATATTTAATTTGTGCAGATGACTCCTCACTTGTTTCCCAATTTATTACTGCAGTAGTATCTGTGACATTAGATGAAATACTAGAAATAACAGGGGCTGTAATATCTGGAGCTACTCCTCCATATTCAAAAGCACCAATATCTGTAGCTCCACTTCTAGAATTTTCACGTTGATCTGTTGTAGGCACAGAAACTGTTCCATTAGCAGAATCTCCTCCATTGTTTATTGCAATACTACTTGCTTGTAAAGCCAAAGTTTGAGTTTTGTTTGTATTAGAATTTATAGCTAAAGAAGAATCTAAATTAATATCACCTGTAGTAGCTGTTCCATATAAAGTAAAAGTGTTTTGATTCCAACTTAAAACACCAGACCAAGAATTAGCACCCACCCAATCACCAGACCCTGTCCAAGAATATCTATAAGAATATCCAATAATATTATTACCATTATCCACCACATTTCCATAACCTGCTTGCCTAAAATCAAAATCAATTGGAGCTAAACCATTATGACAATATGCATGATTAAGCCTTATATTTTTTGCTAAAATAGAATTTTTAATCGTAAGAGTTCCCAATGGATCATCCATTCCCACTCCACCTGCCCCACAAGCTGTATTATATGCAATTGTAGAATTTGTAATTACCCCAGAGCCTTTTCTATAATGTACACCACCTCCTTCTGTGTAAGCTGTAGTTGCTGTTAGTTGATTATAAACAATTGTAGAGTTTGTAATATTTAAAAATCCTCCTACAGCCACATAATAACTATTTACCAAACCTCCCCCCATATAATGAGCAACATTATTATAAACAGTACTACTATTTAAAGTTAATCTATTCCAGTTTGAAATCCCTCCGCCATAAGTTCCAACTGCTCTATTATTATAAATTTCACAATCTGTAATTGTCAAAGTTCCTAAATTTTTTATTCCACCCCCATCATTTGTAGAACCTGTGAGCTTGCCATATCTTATTGCTAAATTATTGATTGCAACTGTTGATCCAGAAGCAATTGTAAAAACCCTTCTATTAGCTTTGTTGTCTGAAGAATCTGCTTGAATAATTGTAGTGTCTGCATTATGACCTGTGATTGTAATATTCTTTGCAATTGTAAATCCACTAACAACCGCATCTCCAGTTTCTTCAGAATTTGTCCAATCAAAAGTTCCCGTTAAATCTAAAACATCTCCAGAATTTGCTACAGAATAAGCCTTATAAAAAGTTTTGTAAGGATTTCCCATGGTACCATCTCCAGTTGTATCTGATCCTGTAGAGCTATTGGCATAAATTGTAGAATAAGCTAAAACAAAATTTGCTGTAACTGAAATATCTTCAAAAACATTTTCATCTGTTCTGGGATTTGCTACAGATCCATCTGACCAACTAGAAAATACATAATCATAATCTGCAACAGCTGTAACTGCAGAACCATTTTCTCCTGAATTTACTGTTTGTGAAGTTGTCCCAGAAATCGAGCCATTACTACCTGCTGTATAGGTAAGAGTATAAGATGATGCGGGCGCCTGATAGCTAATAACTACCAAACCATTATTTCCATTAGTACCAGCTACTCCGTTTGTATTACTACCTGCGCCTGAATAGCCTGATGAATTAGCATAGGAAGAATCATCAATTTTTGGCGGTGCAACTAAAGCACTAGATGTACTTGTTGATCCCTGCAATAACTCTCCATCAATAACTGAAGAATGAATATAACCACTTCCACCACCTGAGCCCCCGCCATCTGAATTAGTAGTGCCTGAACCTCCAAAATATCCTCCTCCACCACCAGGACCATCAGCGCCATCTGTACCAGTACAAGATGATTTTGTACCACCTTGCAAAGCGCTACCAAGAGCACTGCCAGATGTTCCAGCTGACACTTGAGTCCCACCATAATTTGTTGCTCCACCTCCAGTAGTACCTCCACCTCCGCCCGAGCTAGTACCACTATAAGTTCTACCACCACCTCCTCCACCTGCAATTAACAATGCATTACTTTGGATAATATTCGAACTACTAAAAACTCCAGAATATCCACCTCCAGCTCCTCCACCATGAACAAATGTAGAAGTACAAGAATTTCCACCACCACCAAATCCACCTGTATTTAAACCATATGAAGTACGTGCGCCAGCTCCTCCACCACCAACAATAATAAATAATTCTTGACCGGGAGTCACACTAAGAGTTCCTCTTGCATATCCACCCGCTCCTCCAGAGTATGAAGTAAGTAGATACCCCCCACCTCCACCTGCACCCCAAGCCTTTATACTTATTTGCGTAACACCTGCTGGCACAACAAGTGTCTGACTTGAGCCAGTATAAGTAAACACACTCCTTGTAGGAATACTTGTTGTAGCTTGCGATTTTGGATTATCTACAGCAGAATCTGTAAAATAATTTATTACCGCACCATTTATATTATATTCAAAAACCTGCACAATATAATTTGTATCTGCTGTAAGTCCTGTAAATGACACTGAACTACCTGTTGAATTATAAATACAATACCAACCAGAGCTTGCAATTTGTGTACCACTTCCAAATGTAGTATTTGCAGTATATGCAGTATTATCTACTGGAGTTGCTGTGCCTGAATTACCAGCCTTTATAAAAACAGTACGATTTGCCCCATTGCCGTTTGTCCAACTTACAGTAAATGAAGTATCAGAAACTGAGGAAAAAGTAATTGCTGATGCTTGAGTTGTAGGCTCTGTAACAGATAAACTTGCTTGAACTTTTGGATTATTGGTAGCATTATCAGTATTATAATTATAGATTGACCCACTATTATTATATTCAAAAACCTGCACAATATAATTTGTATCTGCTGTAAGTCCTGTAATTGAAACTGAACTACCTGTTGAATTATAAATACAATACCAACCAGAGCTTGCAATTTGTGTACCACTTCC
>CAINWR010000056.1 GCA_903854535.1 Candidatus Staskawiczbacteria bacterium
AATATAATAAAAATAAAAAATATAAAATAAACTAAAGCTAGAAAATTATTATACAAATTAACTCTGTTAATATACTGTGAAACATCTAAAGAAATTATAGCCAAACCTTGTTTATTTCCATTTGGATCAAAAATATCAAACCCACCACATACAAAATGATTTTTATTATTTTCTGATATTATATCATCTATATAGCTCTTATTTTCTAATTCAAGAGCAATATTTTCTTTAAAACAACCTTTTTCTAATTTATTATCTGGCTGGCCTAAAAAAATATATTTTCCAAAACTTTGCCAATTATCTTGCAGATTTGTAGATTTACGTACAGATTTCCAATCATCGTAACTTAGCCTACTTTTTTCAACGGCAAAAACAATATCCTTTATTTCTTTAGTTTTTCCTTCTTCTAAAAAATGATCAATCTCTTTTCCGAATTCTATATAACCTATCAATTTATCATTATCATAATATGGCTCAACTACCCTTAAAGCAAAAGCTGTTTTTCCAAGCTCTATACCATAACCAATGCCCCTAGACTCCTTTGCCATTATAAAAGTTTTTCTTGTAACAATATCTCCAAACTGATCTTTAGAATGAACCCTCAAGAAAACTGCTCCATCGGGATTTATAAAATAGAAATGAGTAATGTTATATTTTTGTTTTAAATTCTCAAAAAGAGGTTTTGTAGCACTATAAAGATTTTCTCTATCTTGCTCTATAAATAATTTTTTATATTTTTGATCGTTAGATTTAAAAACCTCTATAGCAACAGTTAAGGCATATATATCGCTTTTTTCCAAAAGTTTAAAATTGTCTTGAGCCTGATTTATTTCTTGTTTTATTTCAAAACTTAAAATATTTTTCTGATGATAATAATTTATAACAAAAAAACTACATAAAATTAATGGTATAAACGTAAAAAGAAAAATAATTATTTTAGATCTTGTTTTCATTTGTTTTCAATTTTTCAATTTCTTTTTTAAGTTCTATCATTTTAAGCTCTCTGCCGACCATAAACGAATTCAACTCTTCGAGCTCTTTTGTTTTTCTTTTTAGTTCTTGCTCTTGCTTTTTTTGTACAGAAACATCTCTTACAGTTGCCAATAAAAATTCTTTATCCTTAACTTCTACCTTAGAAAGCAAAACTATTGCAGGAAAACTCTCGCCTTTATATTTTTTGTGAACCCATTCAAAAAGATTACTTCCCCGCTCCATAGCTTTTTGGATCATTAACTTAGCAAGATCAGAGGATAAGGAGCCATCTGGTTGTTTTTCTGGAGACAAATCTCCAGGACTCAAAGAAATAAACTCCTTCTCGTTATTAATTGCAAATAATTTTATAGATGCTGGATTTCCAGATGTGAAATTCCAAAAAGGAGGCTCTAAAGTCATAATTGCATCTGAGTTTTTATCATAAAAATTCCTAAAACGTAACTCATTCTCTTGAATCTGTCTATTTTTTTTATCTACTACAAATAGATACATTCCAGTAATAGAGAAAAGCACAATTAAAGAAAGAAAAATAGAAGCTGGTAAAATTTGTTTTGATAAAACTTGCGACTGAAAATATTTATAATCTATATCAACGCCAAGAACCACACCTGTATTTATATTATTTTCATCTTTTACTGGGACATTTATAGAAATCCACGTACCCCATCTGTCTGAATATGGCCCAACTGTTGAACTTTCACCAGTTTCTATAACTTTTAAAACTGATTGCAATTCCTCTTGCGAAGCCTCTGTGTATATATCTCCGGGCTGAGAGTGTCCATAATCTTGCGGTAATACAGAATCTGGGCCAAAAACTATATCTCCATTTTTCACCTTCATTAAGTAAATCCATCTTACGCCAAAATTTTTACTAGCTTGAGCAATCCGCTGTAAATGATCACTCAGAGCAATATAAGAATCTTTTGTTAAATCATCTTTTGTAAAAAATAATGATCTGGTATCAATATGATTTATGGCCGCATTTGAAACCTCGCCATAATATTGTAAGTTATTTTTTATATCTTGCTCTGCTTTTTTACCACTAAAATAAACAGACAAATAGCCACTTATAAGGATAATAAGAAAAATAGAAATGAAGGAAAATATTTTACTTTTTAACTTAAAAAAGACCATGTTCATTAAAACATTTTATATATTTTCGATCTACTGTCATAATATGTTCTACCAACCAATCTTCCAAAAAATCAATCAGATCAAAAGTTATGCCAACAGTATCTTTCCCAGACTTTGTTATCTCATCTATCTTGGCGTTAAATAATCTATGCTTTTCTTCGTGCTCTATAGCACCTTCAAACCCAAACTCACTGAAATATTTTTCTTCTGTTGTAAAATGATATTTTTTATAATCTAAAATTCGCGCAATAATTTGTTTAATTTTTTCCTCATTTGGCTCTTTGCTTATTTGCTCTATAAGCTCATTTATAATACTAAAAATCTGTTGGTGTTGAGCATCAAGCTCTTTTACGTTCACACTGTATTCCTCTGACCATAATAATTTATTTGCCATATTTTTGTTCTAATTCTTTAATTTTATTTTTTAATTCTACCATTTTAATTTCTCTATCTATCATGGCCTGGTTTATTTTCTCTAATTCAGAAAATTTTTCTTGCAGAGAAATTTCTATTCTTTCTTTTTCTGTAATATCTTCGGAAATTCCTAATAAGTATTTAGCTTCCCCATTTTCAGCTAAAATAGGAATTTTTTGAGTGTGCAAAATTCTTACTCCTTTGTTCTTGGTATTAATTGACTCTTTTGGAATATCTAATAATTTTTTTGACTCCAAAACTAACCGATCTTTTGCGATAAAAAATTCTGCTTGCTCTTTTGGAAAAAAATCATAATCATTTTTACCCAGCATATCTTGAGCATTATACCCGAGTAGCTCTTCGCCTGCTTTATTAAATAATATAAAACGTAGTTCTTTTACCTCTTTTACAAAAATCATAATAGGCACACTATCTACTATTGATTTTAAAAAAAGTAATTGCTCTTCTTTGTTTTCGTTTTTTTCCATACCTTTTATCTATAAAAATAATTTAAAAATCTCCTACATTTTGCCACAAAACTACATTAATTGGATTGAAACTATTTGTGGTAATTTTTATTTTTTTTATTATTAATCCCAAGCTTGCAGAAACATTAATTGTGCGACCATCTCCTCCATTATTAAAAACCTCATAATTACATAAGCTATTATTTATTGAAGAACTACCTGTGCCTGTAAAACTATTATTTTCCCTCATTTGCTCTAAAGCAAGCTCAGCGCAACTATTAGCTGATTGCTCTACTTGCATAGAATTTTTATTATCAATGCTACTTTTAATAGCCCACAAACCAGCTGTAGATATATACAAAATCAAGCTTGTTATAATTGTCCCTAAAATTATTACTACTAATAATGTTGAAAATCCTTTATTCATTGTAAAACTAATAAATTTTAATATCAATTGTGAATAACTCACCTCAAAGATGCTGTTGCGTAAAAATCTATACTATATTGCTCTTCTGGCAAAGTTTTTTGAGAGGTGTTACTTATTGTAAAGCGAATTTGAATTATACCTGGCGTATCAATTTTTGAAACATTAGCAAAACTTAGATTAGAAACTTTTACTTTATTATTAGTTAAAGCTACAGCTGAGTTTGCACCCTCTGTGATATATATAGCCTCACCGCTACCAGAAAATATTGTAGGATTTTTTAAAGCATCTAAAGTATTTACACTCAAGGTTCCAGAAGCCAAACCAGTACCAGGATAATTTATAGCCGTGGCATTAGTAATTGAATTTGTTAAAATTCTCATTAAATCAGCTCCTTGCCCTTTTACCTCAAGCATTATTTGTGATTTTAATCTTGAAGAATTTATATTCAACATATAAGTAACCAAAGCTCCTATAAACATTGAGAATATAGCAACATAAACAACTGCCTCTATTAATGAAAAACCTTTTTGATTTTTGAAAAATATTTGCATTTTATTGGGATTTAATTTCTAAAACGCGAGTCATCCAACCACTACTTGTTCCACCAACAGATACACTCTGAGCAGACCATGATGAAACTCCACCTGCAGTATCATGACCAGCAGTTTCAGTTGTTGTATTAACAAAAGTAGATCTTTGCGTCATTCCAGTTGGAGGATTTTGAAGGTTTGTATTTATACTCCTATGTCCTGCAAAGCCAATTACCCAAGAAGTGCCATTACTTACATTTAAACTAGTAATTGCAGGATATGTAACAGTTGTACCAGCGCCACCCTGAACATTAAATGCTCCAATTGGACTAATAGTATTTTGGCCTCTATATGCTTGAACAATTATATGAGTTGCGTTTGACCAACCAGAAGTTGGCTCTGTGCCAGTTGCAATTCTATAAGCCAAAGAGCTTGAGTTAGCATTAGCCCCGCCAGATGTATTAATTGCAGTCCAGCCACTTGGTACAGTAGGAGCATTGGCACTACCATCTCTATAAGCAAATGCAACCAATAAATCACCTACATTATGAGCAGGAATACTTGCTGTAGTCCCAGATGCAGTGGCTCTGCCAACAAAAGTAATTGTTGATTGCGGAGCTAAAGTTGTAAATGTAGAGTTTGCAGTATAACCAGTGCCAGTTGTGTTTGTAGCATAACCCCTATAATTATAAAGAGTACTTGAACTTAAAGATGTAGCTGAAATCGTAAAAGCTTCTGGAACTGTTTGAGATAAAGTCCCTGCTACACATGTAGCTCCATTTATTAAGCTTGGATCTGAAACTAAACTACTATAACAAACTCCGCGAGCTGAAATACTAGCTGGAATTCCCAATGATTGTACTGTAGCCCCCAAAGTTGCTGATGTTGAAGTAATTGAACTAGAAATCGGAGTATTGACTGTTGGGACAACATAAACTAATACTTCCTCATTTGTGATTATACAAGTTTTATTATCTCCAGAGTTTAAAATAACAACTCCAGATGAATTACAATCCCCACTTATAGTTGAACTATAATTTGGATCAATAGTTTCTGATACAGTATGAGATCCTGAGTCAAAAGTATTGGTTTGCCCAGAGACAACTGGAACTGCATCTACAAACAAAGAAAAATCTTCAACAGCTTTAGTGCCACCATGATTAATTACTGATTTATTTACTGTAAGATAAGATGGTTTTTCTTCATTTAAAATATTACATATTTTTGAATCATTATGCGCTAAAGTTATTTGACCTAAAGAATCACAATCTCCAGAAAATGTTGTATCATAGTTTACATTTGTTGTTTCAGAAATTACATAATCTCCAGCAGGTAAAATTTCTGCTTGACCAAGAGTCACAGGAGTTACCACAATTTCTGGAGCTGGTGGTTCACCTGACATTATTGTGGTTGTAGCATTATATGGAGCAAAATCAAAAGTTGTTTTATTATCTCCATGATTAATTACGGTTTTGTTTACAGTCAAACCAGCTAAAGGTGTAATTTTACGCCAATTAGTTAAATAAGTATTTAAAGTAACAGAATTTGTTGGAGAATTTTCATCTGCCCAAGTTACCAAAACACTCACTTGTTTTTGATTTTCATTTATTGTAGAAATTGTTGTTTGCCTTGTAAAAATATCTGTTACATCAGAAGCTCCGCTGAGAGAATATTCATTACTCAGAACTGCAATTCCATGAGTGCCATTTGTTAAATTAATAAAATTATTATCTCTAATATTCCTTAACGCTTCTAATGATTCTTGAGCTAGATAAATAGCTCTCTCTTTATTTACTGCATTTTTTGTTTGCTTCCAAAAACCAACAGTAAGACCTGAGGCAACTGTCAAAAATATTAAAAAAACCGCTACAGCAACTATAATTTCCACCAAAGAAAAACCTTTGCTAGGTTGTAGCTTGTAGGAAGTAGCTTGTAGGTTATGTTTTTTTCTAGTCATTTAGATTGCTTATAATTCTATTTAGCATTTTCATAATTTCGCTCAAAAGTGCATCAATTTTTACAAAATCATCACTTTTCGAAAACATTAATCTTTTTGCAATTTCAATCTGGGTTTCTAACTCAGCTCCAGAACCATAGCTTATTAAAAGAAAATGACGATAGTCTTTTCTGCTTCCTCGTCTTCTGCCTTCAGCAATATTCGAAGGAATAGAAACCACGCATCTTCTCATTTGCGAAACCAAACCATAAATTTCTGATTTCGGAAACAGTTCAGTTAATTTGTAAACTTCAACCACCAATTCCATAGCTTTCTGCCAAACAATCAAATCCTTATAAGTTGTAATATTATTTGAATTATCCATTTCTTTTTTCTTATAAAAATTTTCGCGCCCTACAACCTACAAGCTAATTCCTACAACCTAGTAACTAAT
This sequence comes from Candidatus Staskawiczbacteria bacterium, assembly GCA_903854535.1. Lineage (GTDB taxonomy): Bacteria > Patescibacteriota > Minisyncoccia > Minisyncoccales > Staskawiczbacteraceae > XYB1-FULL-32-11. The sequence continues at coordinate 6,356 of CAINWR010000056.1, forward strand.
TGTTCCTTTTTCATTTATTGAAATTGTTTTACTTTGATCGCCTAATAATAAAACTATATTACCAATGTTTGATGTATTGCCCGAGACTTTTTCAAAAACCACTTCAGATAAACCACTAAATGAGATGCTAGCACTTAAAGAAAGTGTCTTATCTTCAGATATATTTCTTGTATCATAGGAATCACCAGAAAAAATAACAGCCTCACTGCTGTTTATCTTGACACCCCATTTTGTATCACTCTGAACCTGCTGAGCATTTGATTTTGCATATCTTAGAGCTTCCACAAGATTAACTGTAATTGTGTTTAAATTGCCATATGTCTGAAAATTGAAAAATGCTACCTGACTTATACCAGCAAATAAAACAAATAAAAATACTACAATTATTAATTCGATTAAAGTAAAACCAAAATTATTTTTTCTATATATTATTTGGAAGTTCATATATCGGGCTTATTATTGCAGATACCATAAAACCAACAACTAGGCCTACAAATATCAAAATCACTGGCTCTAAAATAGTTGCCAAATCTCTAGACATTGCCTCAGTTTTCTCTTCAAAAATAACTCCAACTCTTATTAAAGTCTCTGGAAGTTTGCCAGATTTCTCTGATGCAATTATTAATTGTTGTATGTGTCTTGGTATATAAAAATCTGAATTTTTATAAGATAAAAAAGCTGTTTTAAATGTATCCCCTTTTATAATACTATCTTGTATATGTTTATAGAATTTTTTATAAGCTTTATAATCAGTACTTTTTATTATTGATTCAAGTGACTCATCTACCAAAAATCCTGCTTGAAGTAAAGCTCCAAATATATATCCAAATCTACCAATTTCTACACCCTTAACTAAATCTTTTACGCCAGGTATTATGAATAAGAAAAAATCACCAATAAATTTAGTTTTTTTATTTATAAACAACAAATAAATTAATATAGCTAAACCAATAAAAATACTGGGCACTGCAAATAGACCATAATCTTTAAAAAAGTTACTTATTGTCAAAAGAACTCTTGTTGTAAATGGCAATGTTACAGTTTGCTGGCCAAATACTGAAAGAATTTTAGGTAATATAAACCAGCTTATCCAAAGCCCAACAGAAAACACTAACACCAATACAATACCAGGATATAATAAAGCAGATCTTACTCGAGATTTAAAAACTTTTTCTTTATGTAATTGCAAAGTAACAAGATTCAAGTGCTCAGGTAATTTACCAGACTCTTCTCCAGATTTTATAATTGAAATAACTCTAGCGGGAAATAATTTAGTTTGACTAAAAGATTCCCATAATGGCAAACCAGCACTAACAGACTCTTTAACATAAGCTACAATTTTTTTCATTTTCCAAGTTTTAAGAGAAGATTCCATAGACTCCAATGCAGAATAAATACCCATACCAGAAGAAATTAACAGAGCAAGATTTTCTATAAAAAAATCTTTCTCACTTCCAAAACCAATTGAAATATATGGCCAATCTGATCTATACTCAAAAACCGGCTTTCTAAAACCTTCTTGTTGATAAGACCTCCTTGTTTTAATTTCTGCCATAAAATTTTATGGAGCAACAACTCTAAGCAACTCTTCAATAGTTGTCACGCCTTCTTTTACTTTTATAATTCCATCTTCAAACATTGTTTTGAAACCTTTTGTTTTAGCTAATTGTTCCACCTCTTTTGCAGAAGGATGACGTATAATTAAATCTTGCATATCAGAATCAATTTTTAATAATTCAAAAACCCCAACCCTACCCTTAAACCCAGTATTAGAACAAACCTGACAACCCTTACCTTTATATAATGTTTGATTTTTCCCATCAAAATATTTTGCAATATCTGGCCCCATTTTCAATAACTCTGATTTTGTGATCGAATAACTCATTTTGCATGAATCACAAATTTTCCTAACCAATCTTTGTGCTATTACCAACTCCAAAGTAGAACTCACCAAAAATGGCTCTATACCAATATCAATAAATCTTGGAATAGCTGTAGCTGAGTTATTTGCATGGAAAGTTGATAATAACAAATGCCCAGTCAATGATGCATTAACTGCAATATCAGCTGTTTCTTCGTCTCTAATTTCTCCTACTAAAATAATATTTGGGTCTTGTCTCAAAATAGACCTTAACCCTCTAGCAAAAGTTAAATTTGTCTGAGGATTTACTTGTATTTGGTTTATACCTTGTATCTTATATTCAACAGGATCTTCTATTGTTGTAATATTTATTTTTCTTGAATTTATTTGTTTTAACAAAGTATATAATGTTGTTGTTTTACCAGAACCAGTAGGGCCTGTCACTAAAATCATGCCAAAAGCCTTTTTAGAACTTTCAAGAACCTGTTCTTGCATTTCTTCTGACATTCCAATATCTCCCAATCTTAAATCTCTTACATAAGAAGAAAGAACTCTTATTGCAACTTTTTCACCATTTAAAGTTGGCACAACAGAAACTCTTAAATCAACTGGCCTTTCAAAACCTTTTGAAGAAAACCTAATTGCACCATCTTGTGGATTAAAATGCTCATCAATTCTTAATTTTGCCTGAACTTTTATTCTATTTAAAATATTTTCAAAATAATCTTTTGGAATTTGGCCTGCTTCATGTAACATCCCATCAATTCTAAACCTCACATCAGCACCTTTTTCACTAGGTTCTAAATGTATATCAGAAGCTTTTAAAATAAGAGCATCTTCAATAATTTGTTCTACAGCTTCTGGCGCTAATTTTTTTACATTTTTTAACAATTCTGCAAAACGCGTATTTAAACTCTTTTGATAATTTGCAAAACAAACCTCTATGTCTTCTAAAAGAGAATAATTAAAAATTAAATTTAAATTAGGAAATATTTTTTGCAATTCTTCGCCAATACCTTGTTGACTAGGATCATCTGTAGACAAAACTATATTATTATCATCATCTATCTTAAAAATTACAACTTTATATTTTTTTGCAATTTCTTCTGGTATTTTTAGAACTTGCTCTTTATCAGGAAAATATGAATTTAAATCAGCATAAGGAACTTTAAAAAATTCTGCTATAGCTTGACCTAAAATATCTTTTGTAATTAGTTTTTCAGACAACAAAACATCAACTATTTCATAATTTGATTTCTTTGCAATTTCTTCTGCTTTTTGCATATCTGATTCTGCAACATAGCCACCTTCAACTAAAATACTAATTAATGTATCATTTGATATCATATAATTTGAATTTAATTATTCTTAAAATATTTTTTAACAGCTTCTACAATATTTACTATTGGGGTATTTGATTTTACAAAATAATCTTTAGCTCCAGCTTGCAATGATTTTTCTTTATCTTCTTCTTGGCCAAGGTTTGATAAAACAAAAATATCAACATTTATATTAAGTTCTTTTATTTTCTTCATAACTTCAAAACCATCCATGCCAGGCATCATTAAATCTAACAACAGTAAATCATAATGCCCGTTTTCTAATGCATAAATTGCATTCTGCCCATCAAAAACAGCCTTAGCATCAAAGCCAGCTTTTTTTAATTTTAGCTCCAAAGCAGTTGCCATGGGCTTTTCATCTTCTGCAATTAAAATCTTTCCCATTTAAAAAATTATTTATTTATATAATTATAACACAAACAAAATAAAAAAACACAATAGCGTTTTCCACAGTTTTTATTGCGTCTCAAAATAATGGTTTACTGCCAAATATTTTTTATATTTATATCTTCAGATGATTTTGTATCCCAACCAGTACCAGCTGAATCTTTTGTAACAACAATTCTCCTTGCTTTCCATGTCTCCCCATTAATTAAATCCCCAATTAATACATCTAAATCCCCTTTTACTTGTGGCTTACATCCATATATTGCCTTTTCTTCATTTATTAATGGATTTTTTTCAGTATATGGAGAACAAATTGTGCCATCTTCAAGTTCTAAGAACCAAGCCCAATTTTCCTTAAATTCAACTTTCTTTGATAATGGCAATGGTTCTGTTAAATTAATTATAAAAACATCTTCTCCTAAAGGATTCATTTGGCACACAACTTTATTTTTATTACTTTCACTGCTAAAACAAGGATCATAAATTGTACTTCCCGCTGTGCATCTCCAAGCATCGCTTCTGTATGGCTGAGCTATTGAATTATCAAAACAACTACCACTTTTTACATTTTCTGGCAAAGTTTCTGGAAAAACATATTTTATCACTTTTGTTGCATTTTCCTTTGGTTTATTATCTTGAACTAAAGGCTCAGTTTTCACTTCTTTGGGCAAAACACCTACATCAATATTAACAGGCTTTGGTAATAAATATGATTTTATTTGACTTGGCATTGAATCTGTTGCAAGCCAATAATAAAAAATAATTATTAATAGAATAATCATTGTAGCAATAATTGCTACCACTATAGGCA
>CAINWR010000057.1 GCA_903854535.1 Candidatus Staskawiczbacteria bacterium
AAATATTATCTTAACATGTGTTAGGATGAAAAATTAAATAATTTCATTAAAAATAATACTCTGACATTCTCGAGAATGTTAGAGTGTTGCCTTAATGAATAAAAAATATGTTAAGTAAAATGCAAAAAATTTGGCTAGGTGTTTTTGGAGCAATGTTTCTAATCCCCGAGATTTTATTTTTTAATATAGTTTCATATATTAGTGTTTTATTTTTCAGTAGAGAGATGTCAACAATTGCTTTGTTGTTTTTAAAAAATAATAGTTTAAGTCCAACTATTTTTTTAATTATTCTTTTCATTGAAATTATTGGAGTGTTGGGCTTGCTTATATTTTGTATAAAATTTAATAAAAAACTATTTTCTGTTATTTTAGGCATTATTTCCCTATGGTTACTCTTTATCTTTTTGTTTATAAATATACTTAGTCATATGAGCATTGGCTGGTAAGGCTAAAATTTTTATAATTACTATTAAAATTAAATAACAAAAATTATGAAGCAACAATTTCAAAATAAAATATTATCATTTTTAATTTTAGTATTTTTGTTTGCACCATTGTTCTCTGGTGCATGGATTATGGTCCCTTCAAATAATATAACCATAGATTTAACTACACAAGAATTAGATGGTAATTTCCACTTTATAGTAAAATCACAAGTATTAACTTGCGATCAAGATGGCAATAATTGTCAAAGTGATTGGGTCGACTATGATCAATTTGATTTGCAAACGCAAGGTCTATCAGCAACAAAAACAATATCTCTTGATAGAGGAAATTATATGATAATTCAAGATGAATTGTCGGGATTAAACTTGCAACCTGTAACTTGTGTTAGTGATTTTGTGCCAGATATTTATACTCCTTGGATACACGATAGTTTTATTCAACAAGAAAATGGAATTACAATTTATCCAGCTGGAGTATGGGAAAATATCGTTTGCAATTTTGATAACAAAAAAATTACAGACAAAACGCCAGTTTTGATTGTGCCGGGAATTACTGGGACAGAAATAGAAAAGAATGGAGAACTTTTGTGGGCAGATATTGTAAGACTAATGAATCCTCTTATGCCCGATAGTTTTATAGATCCATTGGCTTTTAGTAATGATTTAAGGCCAAGTGATTTGGATGTTTCTATTTTAGATGTTATTGGGGTAAAAGATATTCAAGGCATTAAGCTTTTCGATTACACCGATGGTTTGATTCAAGAATTTATTTCTCAAGGCTATAAAGAAAACGAAACTCTTTTCACTTTTCCTTATGACTGGCGCTATGGAGTGAGCGGAAAATATGCAGATGGCTCGCCAAATAACCAAGCAGGCAAAACAAACTCTGATTTACTTAAAGAAAAGATTGATTCAATCTTACAACAAACTGGATCTAATAAAATAGATATCATAGCCCATAGTATGGGCGGTTTAATTACTAAAAAATATGTGATGGATAATCCTACAACACATAAAATCAATAAAGCAGTATTTGTGGGTGTTCCCAATACAGGTTCAGTAAAAGCAGTAAAGGGTTTGTTGTGGGGTGACAATATGGGTGTATATTTTGGCCCACTGGGATTATCTGATTCAGAAATGAAAAAAATATCTGCAAATATGCCTGGAGTTTATGATCTTTTGCCAAGCCAGCAATTATACAATCATTCAGATAGTTTTCTGCAAACCATAGATTATGGTAATAATACTTTTACTTTTCCTCAAATTCCAGCTGGTAGCGATATTGATATTAAGGATTTAGATTACCAAGAATATAAATCTTTTTTATTGCAGGATAATAATTTAAATCAAACAGCATTTTCTAATTTTGAAAATTTACATACTCAAGATTTTGATAATTTTGACTTGAGAGCTACTGGGATAGATTTGTATGCAATAGATGGTTGCAAGACAGCAACAATGACAAAATTAATTGAAGCTAAAGGTAAAAACATGCTTGGCTGGCCATTGCGTGGTTATTCTATAGCAACATTAGATACTGGAGATGGCACTGTTTCAATAGAAAGTTCAACTAATTTACCAATAAATAAAAACAATAAATTTTATTCTTTAATTGCAGATCATAGCAAATTGTTGAGTAAAGATGGATCTCGTCAGCAAATAGTAAATATTATTTCAAATAGTAATTTACAAGTAAGTCCTGATATTATTACCCAAGACGTAAGTAAATGCCAGCTTAATGGTAAAGCAATAGAGGTTTTTAGCCCAATAGATATTACAGTAATAGATCAATTTGGCAACAAGCTAGGGCTTGCAGAAGATAAATCAATTGTAAATGAAATTACTAATGCCAGCTTTGATATATTAGCGGGTCCTGCTTTGCCAGAGGCTTCGCAGGACAAGCATAAATTCATTTACTTGCCAACAGACAATAATCAAACATACACAATTACTCTACAAGGCACAGGCACAGGTATCTACACAATAAATGTCAAAGATATTCAAAACACAATTGAAACAAAAACAGAAACATTCAGCAACTTACCAGTTACAACAACTCTAACAGGCACAATAAATTTAAGCAATAATGGAAGCCCTACAACCTTAACAATAAAAGAAACTCCAAGCTCACAAGCAATCACGCTTTTACCTGGAGATTATACACCAGACACAATCCCCCCCGAAGCAATAATAGAATTTGATCCAATAAAGAAAGACCTTAAATTCACCCCGCTCCGCCAAGGCTTCGCAGGGCAGGCTGAATTTGATCCAGATGTTGTGATAAAAGACCAAGATGACACAATCA
>CAINWR010000058.1 GCA_903854535.1 Candidatus Staskawiczbacteria bacterium
GAGATTGTAAAATGTTGTTGAACCATTGATTGATTGATTGGTTCCATCAAGAGTGACTGTGCTGGTTCCGTAAGTAAAAGCATTGGCTCCTGCGTAGTTATTCCAATTACCTGCAATGTTGATTGTGTTTGATCCTGGAGAGAGAATACCTGAGTGTATGGTGAGATTACCATTGATGTCAAGATTAGTGCTTGCTGTGTATGTAGCTACTCCTGTGCTTGGGTTGGCATAACCTCCACTGGCAAGATTGGCAATTTCAGTGGCAGAAAGCGCGCGGTTGTAGATGCGGACGTCGTCGAGGAGACCGTTGAATGCTGAGTTTGGTGTAGGGCTTCCGTTACTAATTCTTGTTGTTACTGGTGCTGCAATTCCCTGGTTTGAATACATGAACAGTGCGCTTCTGATTCCATTGACATAAGCTTCTGCATTACTTACGCCATCCCCCTTTCTGATTATTAGAATGTGTTTCCACATTCCATCACCTTGTATGCCAACATGTCTCATATCATTACTGTTATTGTCAGATGTAGAAAAATATACATACCCATTATTGAAGCTTGTAATGTGTAATTGATTTGCGGATGTACTGGATGTTTGGAATATTCGATAACTAAGAGTGTTGAACTTTAACCATAATGATACCGTCATTATTGATGAGCTGAGATCCGAACTACCCAGACTGACATAATCATTCACTCCATCAAAACTCAACGCATACGGATTGTAGAATCTGCTTGTATGATCGGGGTTCGCACTCCAGGCACTTGATGCATTCATGTTCGTCAGTGTTCCATTGTTCCCATATCCCGAATCATCCCGCGCGATCGTGGAACCCGGGCCATCATCGAATTTCCAGTAGCCCACAAGGCCATCATTAAGTATCAAGTTATTAAAGTTATAAAGTTGTAAAGTATTACTAGAAGTATCATTGACTAATGTAGTACCGAAATCAGTATCATTGGTGAAATTTGTTAATGTTTCACTGCCTTTCATTATGAGAGTGCCTGAGTTGTTGGCAAATGTGCCTAAGTCATTCATTGTGAGGTTGTATCCCGCAAGATCTAAGCTTGCTCCACTGTTTATTGTAAGATTTGCTGTGCCTATGTTGGCTGTAAGAATTGGTTGATTGGTAACATCTGGGATTGTGATGTTGGTGAACTTATCTGGAACTGCATTAATGTCCCAGTTAGCTGCTGTTTCCCAGTTAGTGGAACTAGAACCATCCCATGTTGCGGAAGTATGCGTGCCAGAAGCAAGGGCAGATATTTCAGTAGCAGACAAGGCACGGTTGTAGATGCGTATATCATCTAAACGACCTTTAAATGGAACCGCCCCACTCACCGCAACTGCTCCAAATAACCAATTTTGCTCACCATCAACGGGGGTAAGTGTATCTGTTTTGGAATTGTCCAGAGAACCATTTTTGTAAAGCTTCTTTACTCCACTGCTATCGCGAGTAAATACGAAGTGTACCCACACACCATTATCTATCGATGATAACGCGGCAAGCGTATCCGCAGAAACACCATTACCGGTATAAAATGAAATTATCCCTGCGTATCGCCAAATATTAACCGTCGTTCTTGCTCCGCCACCCGAACTTCGGTCTATAAGAGCCTCCGTATTTCCTGTCCAAGGATTAAAGTAGACCCAAAAAGAAAAAGAAAAATCAGTACTGACATTGATACTGTTACTGGTGGCAGATACAACGTCATTCACTCCATCAAAACTCAAAGCATAAGGATTGGTAAAGCTTATTGAGTTGGTGGGGCTAGCTGACCAAGTGGGGCCGTTGGTAAGTGTACCGTTATTGCCGTGGCCTGAGGAATCATAAGCTGTGGTGCCTGTGCCCTCATCAAACTTCCAGTAACCTACTAAGCCATCAGTAACATCAGAAGCTATAGATGTTTGAATATTAATTATCATTAATACAAAAACACTGCATAACAAGATTGCAGAAAGTGTAGATCTTTTTGAATTTATTTTTTTATCTTTACTTATCAGATTTATTTTCATTACAAGAAATATATTATTCAATTATTTTAACATTTTAAAAAGCCATAAACAATGGCTTTGGGTGTGGATAAATAACTTATCATAAAACAAAATACCCAGTAAATTTGCCACGACCGTGGCAATTTTACTGGGTAGTTTATTTTTCACATTTTTAAATAGAAGTATCTTTTTTTATAATTTATTGAATAAATGTTAGTGCTATGCCAACTTGGTTTCCTCTACCGGTTCTACCAATTCTATGTACATAATCTTCATAATTTTCTGGTACATCATAATTTATAACATGACTTACATTTGGTATATCAAGACCACGAGCAGCCACATCAGTAGCAACTAATATCTGACTTTGGTTTTCCCTAAACATTCTTAAAGCATTTTGTCTTTTCCCTTGAGTTTTATCTCCATGAATTGACTGTGCTTTAAATCCTTTTTTCACAAGTGTTTGGCATAATTTTTCTACCCCGTGTTTTGTTCTACCAAAAATCAAAACTTTAGAAAATTCTTTTTGAATCAACAAATTATGCAAAGAATCTAATTTATCTTGACCTGAGGCAACTCTTACAATATTTTGATCAACATTTTTTGAGGTTTCTCGAGTTTTAACTTTCACTTCTTGAGGATTGTTTAAAAATTCTTTAATTAATTTATCTAATTCTCTTGTAACTGTTGCCATAAAAAATAATGTTTGTCTATTTTTTGGCATACTTTGCATTATCAATCTCATATCATTTACAAAGCCCATATCAAGCATTCTATCAGCCTCATCAAGCACAATTGCACCAAATGAAGATAAATTAATAACTTTTCTATTAACTAAATCTTTCAATCTTCCTGGGGTTCCAATTATAATGTTATAACCTCTACGCAATCCTGAAATTTGGTTATAAGTGCTAACTCCCCCAACACAACATACAGAAAATATTTTCAGACCTCTACTAAATTCAAAAAACTCTTGATTAATTTGAATAGCTAACTCTCTTGTTGGCACCATAATTAAAACTTTTTCTCTAGGGTTGCTAATAATTTTATTAAGCAGAGGAATTAAAAAAGTTGCTGTTTTGCCGGTTCCGGTATTGGCAATCCCAATTACATCTCTACCTTGCAAAATAAATGGAATAGCCATGTCTTGAATTGGAGTTGGGTCAATATATCCTTTCTTGATAATATTTGCCTTTAAAGATTGCGCTATATTAAAATCCTCAAATTTATTTTCTGGCATATATGGCAAAGATTCACAAATTGGCTCTGCTTTGCATATAAATTTAGAAAAATGAATTGAACTTTTACCTCCAAAACGTGCCTTAGGTTTACTAAATCTTTTAAAATTCCTACTAAAGCTTGATCTTTGGTTATAATTATTTTTATACATAAAAAAATGCCTTCCCTTCAGTTTAATAAACCAAAATATAAGGTTAAATACCTGCCACAAGGGAAGACATTAAAACTAATGAGAATTAAATTGTATATCCATTATATAATAATTTATCCTATTTGTCAACTATTTTACACAAAAATATCTAAATTAGCTTTATTGGAGTGCGTCTTAATTCTTTATTGATTTCTACAAAATCAGGAATAGTTTTGCGAACTAAATCCCAAAATCTTTTTGAGTGATTAAGCTCTCCTAAGTGACACAATTCATGCACTATTAAATAATCTGCTAAAGCAGGTCTTAAATAAATTATCTTATAATTAAAATTTAAATTTTTACGGGATGAGCAACTTCCCCATCTTGAGCTTTGATTTTTTATTACAATTCTATTTATTTCAAAATTATAAAATTTGTTAAAATAATTAATTCTATTTTCTACAAAATGCATAGCTTTTTCTCTTTTACGAGCTGAATATCTTCTAAATATTTTCATCCTGAATATTATTTTATATATAAGTTTACCATACCTAAGTTCTCTTTTGCCTTCCAATTTGGAAATACAAAATATTTTGCCAAAACCCTTGCCCCTGGCTTCAATTCCCTGTCTAGCTTCTTCTCAAGACTTGCCATAACATGACTTAACTGAAACATCATTATTACATCATATTTTGATAAATCTTCTTTCCAAAAATCTTTTTGCAAAATAAATGCTTTGCCCAAAAGCCCAGCTTTTTTTATTTTTCTTTTTGAAAGCCAAACCAAAAAAGGATTTATCTCAAGCCCATAAGCAATTGCTCCAGCTTTAGCCATAGCAATAACTATTTTACCATCTCCAGAACCCAAATCAACTGCAATGTCCCCCGATTTTATTTCTGCCAACTTCATCATATTTTCTACTGAAACATCATCAGTTTTTGCAAAAAATGCTCCCCAATAAATCATTGGCAAAACAACATAAAAAAATGCATATACAAAATACACTGTAAAATACACAGCCAGAAACCCCAAAATTAATAATACAGATATTACTCCAAAATCCATAATTTATTTACTTTCTTCGACATCTTTCTTAATTTCTTCAAATTCATTTTCAATTTCCTTGAGGCGTTCTTTACTTGCTTTTATTAAAACAACTGCTTCTTTTACTTTACTTAAACCTTCTTCCACATCAATTTCCTTCATTTTATCAAACCAATCAGAAATTTCTGCAAGCTTTTTTAAATTTTCATTTAAATTGTTTGTATCTTTTGTCATATTATTTTATTAAA
>CAINWR010000059.1 GCA_903854535.1 Candidatus Staskawiczbacteria bacterium
ATAATTATAAAAATTGTATAGAAAATATTGGCTTTACTTGTAAATATGGATCTTCACAACAAGCAGGATATGCTGATTGTTTAGAAAAACCCTATTCTTTGAAAGATAATTTTTCTTCTTCATATATCTATAAAAATCAGTTTCAACAAAAATGTGAAAATCCATTTTCCCCAGACCCTACAAGCTCTTGTTTTGCTGTGACCAATCCAAAATCTCCTTGTATTTCAGTTTGCCCAGAAGTAACAAAATGCCCATCTGCTTCAAACTGCTCTACTTGCCCTTGCACAACAACAGATATAGATACTAATGCATCAAATTTCGATCCTAAAGGAAAAGCTTTTTACAGTGTTTATGCTCATATGAAAAATATCAATGTCACAATAGGTCAAGTAGTTAATCAGGGAGATATAATTGGACAAATAAGTAATATAGGAACAAACATGGCTTCTCATTTACATTTTGCAGTTGGTTTTGAAAACGGTAAAACTGGGCTTGATGTAGCTACAAGTTTTGATATAAACTCAAAAGTTACAGCTAATGGAACAAGTGGAATTGCCGGTGCATATACCACACCATTACCAAATTATGCAAATGAAAATTATAAAAATTATGTTTTAAATAATCTAATGCCTCCGGTTAATAATAATCAATGTGGTTGGAAACAACTGTCTGGATCATATTTACACAACAATACTGCATCTCATGCGCAAGACTGGGTTTGTGAAGATGGATCCCAAGAAGGAGTTAATGTCCAAGTAATGGCAGGCGGAAGAAATATAAAATCAACAATATCTAATATAATACCAGCAAGTGGAGCTGTAATAATAAAACATGAAGTTGACAAAAATGTTTTATCTTCATTAATAAATAGCATAATTTCTGATTTTGGATTAATAAGTGGGCAATGCCAAGAATATAAATATAATGATGATCCTTTAACTTTTTATTGTAAACAAGACTGGTGGAATGAGCCAGCATTACAAGAACAAGAACCACTTGCCAATAATTATGTTTGCCCTAAAGAAAAAGAAATTCCTGTGGGACAAGCAGTTGATAATTCTCAAAAATGGGCAAAAAAATTATTACAATATCAAGGAGAATTTATTTTAAAAACCGAAGAATTAATTAAGCATTTACAAAAAATTGCTTTAGAAAAAGATTATTGTAAATGTGGATCTGATTGTGGCAATTCAGAGAAAACTTGCAATGCTCCCTGTTCTCCAAAACTAGAGACAGACCCAGACACAGGTGCACAATCTTGTATTTGTGTTAATCAAGGATGCCAAGGTAATCCTTGCCAAAAATTAATAAATTTATTATTAGGCAAAGAACTTAATGCGCCATGCCCAAAAAATGAAAAAATAGATGGTCCAGAACAAATATATAATCAAATAAAAGCAAAGCTAAATATTATTAATGATTTTATTATTAAAAACAGAACAGATATTTTAAAGGAATTAATTTATTCAAGAAAAACTATGAATGAATGTAGCTCAGAAAGCAAGGCTAATACTGTAGCAGAGCAAACAAGATTGGAGAGCTGTAGAAGAATAAGGAATAATTTTGTCTCACCAATTGCAGATGATAAAACAATAATTAATAATAAAGAAATCAATTATCCTTGTTATGGAATAGATTTAGGAGACATATTTTTACCTACTATTCTTGAAACCCCAGATTCTAGTTCTAGTTCAAGTGCAAATAACAATAATAAATCACCTACAATACCAGCTACAGACAACTGGTTTTGTTGCGTGCCTAATGATTAATTTTTATAAATAATTTTATGAATACACAAATAAAATATATAGTATTTTCAATATTAATAATTACAATATTTAGCTTGGCTAATTTTGCTTTAGCTTTAGAAACTGTTTATCCTCAAATACCTGGTTTACCTACAATAACCAGCCAAACAATGAAAGATCCTGATGCATTAGGCAAATTAGTACAATATTTTTTTGGAATAGGAATTATTCTTTCTGGAATTATTGCTTTAATATCTCTTACAATTGCTGGAATACAAATAATTATAGGCCAAGCTAATCCCGAAGGAGTTTTAAATGCTAAAGATAGAATTAAAGGATCATTATTGGGAATAGTTCTTTTAATGGCATCTTTTTTAATTATTAGATCAATTAATCCTGTATTAATAGAAACAAAAACCACTCCTTTAACCTCAGGTGCTGGAATATTTTATGTAAAAGGCACACAAGAAACAACTTGCCCGCCTTCTGTATCAGATGCTAGTTCTATTTCTTCTGATTTTGCTGGAGGAAGTATTGTATATAGATGTGCCAATAATATAGGCCCAGATCTTTTAATTTGGACTTATGCAGAAAAAGATTTTAAAAACCCAACTGCAACTTTAGAAAAAAAATGTAATAGTGATCTTCCA
>CAINWR010000060.1 GCA_903854535.1 Candidatus Staskawiczbacteria bacterium
GGTAATTAAAATAAAAAATATTATTCTAATTTATATTAATATAATAGTTAAAATAAGTTAGGTTATCACATGATAACCAAGGGAAATAATAAAATTAATAGTGTTGTAGCTGGTGATTTTTTGTTGTGTAAATTTTTATAAAAAGAGCCCTTCACGTTGTGTGTTGGGCTAATTAGAGTTTGGGCATAGATAATATTGTTTGGGTGGCAAATTATCTATGTTGGCAATGATATCCTCTTGACTTTTCGTTTGCGAGACGAATAAGTTCTGGTGTAGCTTCTTCTTGATGCCACCTAACTTCAAAAGAACTTCTTGCAAAAAATTGCCAACAGTTTCCAGTCGTTTCAGCAATAAAAAGGGTTGGCTCTTTATTAGCTGTGCCAGGTTCTTTCCACTCAACTCTTGTTACCATGACAAGCTCCTTACATAGAAAGGACATAAGCAGATACTCTGTTAAATCTATAGTAAACCTTTTTGATATAATTTCAATAAGTTAATAAAAAGTTTTGCACAGTTTGGGCTGTGTTTTTTGTTTCTTAAAAATGGTAAAATGTAATTAACTTGTAACTTATATAATTTAATTAAAAAATATATGATAAAAAAAATAGAATCAAGAGAATTGTCTGAGGATGAAAAAATTAGAGTACAAAACGAGATTGGTATGGCAAAGCAAAAGTGTTGGATGGCAGGTAATAATGATAGCGAGATAGACCTTTTAAATGAAATTTTAGATGATTATTTAAGTGGCGATTTACAAGCAGATCTAGCAATAGAAAAAGCTAATCATATTTTTGAAAGCAAGAATTTAAGATAATCTATATTTAGGTATTACAAAAAAATCAAAAAAATAGTATAATAAAATAATATGGAAAATTCAAATAAACCAAAAGCATGGATAATAGCTGCTGATATGGGGTATGGACATCAAAGAACAGCATTCCCATTAAAAGATTTAGCCCCAGAACAAAAAATTGTAAATGCTAATCACTATGCTGGTATTCCTAAAAAAGATAGGAATATTTGGAAATCAACAAGATCAATATATGAATTTATTTCAAAATTCAAGAAGATACCTCTTTTAGGTAATTTTGTTTTTGATGTTTTAGATAGATTTCAGAAGATAATGAATTATTATCCCAAGAGAGATTTATCATCTCCAAATTTAGGGGTAAAAAGTAATTATCATTTTATACAAAAAGGCTGGGGCAAAGATTTAATAAATAGGCTAGAAGAAAATCATTTGCCAATAATAACAACATTTTTCACTCCAGCATTTATGGCTGAATATTTTAATTATAATAATGAGATATATTGTGTTGTTTGTGATGCAGATATAAATAGGGCTTGGGTGCCATTAAATCCTAAATCTAGTAAAATAAAATATTTAGCACCTTGCACATGGGCAAGAGACAGGTTAAAACTTTATGGAGTAAAGTCAGAAAATATTTTTTTAACTGGCTATCCTTTGCCAAAGGAAAATTTAGGAACTGAAAAACTAGAGATTGTAAAAGAAGATATGAGCTATAGAATTTTAAATTTAGATCCTCAAAAAAGATATCAAGATCTTTATAAGCCTTTAATTAAAAATTATTTGGGCAATCTTCCTGAAAAATCAGATCATCCTTTGACAATTTTATTTTCTATTGGTGGGGCAGGTGCTCAAAAAGAAATTGCTTTAGATATAATAAATAGTTTGAAAGAAAAAATTAAATTAAAGGAAATAAAAGTTATAATTTCTGTTGGTGTAAGAGATGAAATGAGGAAATATTATGAAGATAGAATTTCTGACTTGAAATTAGATGGTGGGGTATATATTTTATCGGGAATTACAATAGATGAATATTTTGATAAATTTAATAAAGCTTTGAGAAAAACTGATATTTTGTGGACTAAACCTTCCGAACTTTCTTTTTATGCTGGGCTTGGAATTCCAGTTATTGTTGCTCCTACTATAGGTTCTCAAGAAGATTTTAATAAAAGGTGGCTTTTGCATGTTGGCGTTGGGGTTTCTCAAGAAGATCCAAAATACACAGCAGAATGGTTTTATGATATGTTAAATAGCGGTAATTTTGCAGAAATGGCTATGCAAGGATTTTTAGAAATAGAAAAGAAAGGAGTATTTAATATAGAGAAAATAATTACAGGAAAATACAAGTTAAAAAATTAATATGAAGAGAATATTTAAGATGATAATTTATATTTTTTTAGTTATTTTTATTATTGCTATATCTTTACTTGCTTGGTTTTTTGTTGGTAAAGCGCCTGCGCAAGAAAATATATTATGGGGAGTTGATTTTTCGCAGATGCAAACTGAAGCCTTAAAGCTTAATTGGAAAGAAACTTACACAGCAATTCTAGATGATCTTGGAGTTCGTAATATAAAATTACATATTCAATGGGATTTTGTAGAAGGAGAAAAAGATAAATATTATTTTGATGATATTGATTGGCAGATAAAAGAAGCAGAAAAAAGAAATGCTAAAATTATTTTTGTAGTTGGTATGAAGACTGGTAGGTGGCCAGAATGCCATGAGCCAAAGTGGGCAAAAGATCTAAGTATTGAAGAGCAAAAGCAAGAGGTTTTAAAGTATGTTGAGAAAACAGTTTTGCGATACAAGGATTCAAAAACTATTTTAGCTTGGCAAGCAGAGAATGAGCCTTTATTTAAATTTGGAATTTGTCCTGATTGGTATTATGATGGTGGAGAATTACTAAAACAAGAAGTTGCATTAATTAAAAAAATAGATCCTATAAGGCAGGTTTATGTTTCAGATTCAGGGGAGCAATCAATGTGGATAAATTCAGCTAAAATTGGAGATAAAGTTGGAACTACAATGTATAGAAAAGTTTGGGCACATATATTTGATGGGTTTGGATTTTATTTTGATTCATATTTGCAGCCAATATTTTACTACAGGAAAGCTCAAATTATAAAATGGCTTTTTGGTAAGGAAGTTATTTGTGTTGAATTGCAGGCAGAACCTTGGGCAGATAGACTTTTTTACGATGTATCTTTAAAAGAACAAGAGAAATCAATGGATTTAGCACAGTTTAAGTCTAATATAAATTTTGCTAAAAAAACTGGCTTAAAAGAATTTTATTTGTGGGGAGCAGAATGGTGGTATTGGATGAAAGAAACCCAAGATAGACCAGAAATATGGAACGAAGCTAAAATATTGTTTAAATAGATTATATTTAAAATGATTTCAATTATTATACCTGCTTTAAATGAAGAAAATAATTTAAAAAGGCTTTTGGAATCAATTAAAAAGCAAGGATTTTTTAATTATGAAATAATTGTAGCTGATGCAGGTTCAGAAGACAAAACAAAAGAAATTGCTCTTGCGTATAAATGTATAGTAATTAAGGGTGGCTTGCCAGCAAAAGGTAGAAATGAGGGCGCAAAAATTGCAAAAGGAGAAACATTATTTTTTCTTGATGCAGATACGCTTTTGCAAGATAATTTTTTAAATAATTCCATAAGTGAATTTGAAAATAGGAAATTAGAAATTGCTAGTTTTAGATTGCTTCCAATATCTAATGATAAAAAAGCAAAAATATTTTTAGATTTATTTTACAATATTCCTATAATAATATTGGAAAAGTTACTGCCCCATGCAGCTACAGGAATTATTATAAAAAAAAATATTTTTGAAAAAGTTGGTGGATTTGATGAAGATATTAAACTTTCTGAAGATCACTATATGGCACGTCGTGCTCAGAAAATTGCAAAATTTGGTTTAATAAGGTCTGCAAAGTTATTAATTTCTGATAGAAGATTTAAAAAAGATGGTTGGCTTAAAACTGGTATTAAGTATTTATTTTGTGAATTGCATATGATATTTATAGGTCCAGTGAAATCAGATATTTTTAAATACAAATTTAATCATTATGGTAAAGATAAATCCTAAATCACAAGTGCCAAATCATTTGCTAAGTTAAATAATTTGGAATTTGGCTTTGGGATTTTTTTAAAAAAATGAATAATATATACGAGCATCCACAAATTAATTTAAAAGATGCAAAAGAGCTAATTAGAAAGTTTAAAAATGCTTTGCAAAATAAAATAATTTGGGGAGTTTTTTCAGCCTTGCTCATTTTAGTTGCAATAGGCTTTTTAGTTCAAGTATATTTCCCAAAATATTTTGATAGTCAAGTAAAAAGTTTTCT
Source organism: Candidatus Staskawiczbacteria bacterium (assembly GCA_903854535.1). GTDB lineage: Bacteria > Patescibacteriota > Minisyncoccia > Minisyncoccales > Staskawiczbacteraceae > XYB1-FULL-32-11. The sequence goes on from CAINWR010000060.1 coordinate 4,171, forward strand.
AGTACCCATTGAAAGCCAATTACAAAAAATAAAAAATGACGAGACAGTTAAAAATCAAAAGATAGGTGAAGAACAGCCAAATATTTATGTTTCTCCAATTTCATATGAACAAGCAGTAATTGATGCGGTCAAGCAGGCAAGCCCGTCTGTAGTAAGTATAATTATTTCAAAAGATATGCCAGTTTATGAGCAATATTTCACAAATCCTTTTGAAGGATTTAATTCTCCATTTTTTGATTTTGGCCCTAGCTTTGACATCCAAATTCCTCAATATAAGCAAAAAGGAACTCAAAAACAAGAGGTTGGTGGTGGCACAGGGTTTATTGTTTCAGATGATGGCTTAGTAGTAACAAACAAACATGTTGTGCTAGATAAAGATGCTGAATACACTATTTTAACAAATGATGGCAAAAAATATGTAGCTAAAGTTTTAGCTTTAGACCCAGTTCAGGATTTGGCTATTGTAAAAATTAATTCTCAAAATGGAGAAAAGTTTTCGGCAATAAAATTAGGAGATTCTGCTGGAATTCAAATTGGGCAAGGAGCTATTGCTATTGGCAATGCTTTGGGAGAATTTAGGAATACTGTGTCTGTGGGGATTGTTTCTGGTTTAAGTAGAACAATTTCAGCTTCTGGTTCTAGTGGATTTTCTGAAGTTTTGGAGGACATTATTCAAACAGATGCTGCTATTAATTCTGGTAATTCTGGTGGACCATTACTTAATCTAAAGGGAGAAGTAATTGGCATAAACACTGCAGTAGCTCAGGGTGCAAATAGTATTGGATTTGCTATACCTATAGATAGAGCTAAAAAGGACATAGATCAAGTTATAGCTACGAATAAAATTTCATATCCTTTTTTGGGTATAAGATATGTCTTGGTTAATGCAGATATAAAAGAAAAATACAAATTATCTTATGATTATGGGGCTTTGGTGCTAAAAGGCGATAAGGGTGAGCCAGCTGTTACGATAGGGTCTTCTGCTGAAAAAGCGGGAATTAAAGAAGGAGATTTAATTTTAGAGGTTAATGGAGAGAAAGTAACACAGCAAAATTCTATGTCAAAGATGGTTAGAAAATATAATCCGAAAGATGAAGTGACTCTCAAAATTTTTAGAGATAATCAAGAAATAAATTTAAAAGTTATTATGGGTGAAATGCGTGATTAAATTTTTATTAAATTGAAACGGTAAAAAAAGAAGCGGACTTATTTCCAAAATACGTCCGCAATAATGGCGATTACAGTAATATTTACTACTGCAATTATTAAGAATAAAGAGCTGATTGCAAAGTCTGTTGTTTTTGGATAGTGGCGGTGAACAGATTTTATGCTATGATTTTTTAGTAATTTTACAACGCAGATAAAGTTGTGGATATTGCCATGAGTGTATATATGAACTGAACGTAGTAAATTTAGTAAATTTTTAGTTCCTCCATAAGGATGGCTTACAAACAAAATAATTGTGCCAAAAACAATCACAATTAACAACAAAGAAATTAAGATTTCTGCAAACATAGATCACTCCTATGTTTTTTGTGGTTTGTAATTAATAATAACATAAAAAAAAGGGATAGCACAGCAAATCCCTATTTGAGTTTGTTTGAATTTTATCTTTTTTTAAAACTTAGGCAGAGTATAGCCCATGTTGCAATCATAAGTATAGTACTCATAATTACCTTACTTGCAATTTTGGTAGTTTTGCATATCAAAGAAAAACCTAATTTCATTGCCTATCCTTTGTAAAATATAATTATTTTTAAGGGGCGGTTCTAAATTGAGCCGCCCCTTTTTTGTTCCAAATAAGATATCTATCTTTTTGAGAATGCTTTAAGGGTGTTGCGGACACCGCTTCTTCTCAGCATTCCATTCTTGATTTTGTAAAAATTTTTCCTTTTACCTCCATTGCTTTGAAGGTTCAGGACATCTATTGCAATTGCGATCTGTAGGGCATTATCTTTCCTACGTGATCTCATTTTCTTCTTTTTGTTTTTTTGTTTGATTTTCTTTTTGAGATCTTTTGCTTCTTTCTGTGTAAGCCATTTCAATGCGCCACATCGGCTACCATCGCACCTAGTTTTGCATTTTAATGGAATGCGGGATTCATCAACTCGGTGTTCACCATGAATTGAGCTAGTACACCATAGTTCCAGATTTTTGGTTCGCATGATAAACCTCTGTTGTGCGAGTCATTACGATGACTCTAGGATTGAAAGAGCAAAAATTACAGCGGAGGAGGTGGGACTCGAACCCACGAACCCCTTACGAGGTCACAGTTTTCAAGACTGTTCTAATAGCCACTATAGGACTCCTCCGAATATAATATTATCATAAAATAATTAAAAATCAAATTTTACTCTTGAATTAATAACAAAAATAAGGCATTATTAAATAGAATTGGAGAGGTCGGATAATGGTTATTCCAAGAGTTTGCTAAACTCTGACTCTTTATTGAGTCTTGTGGGTTCGAGTCCCACTCTCTCCGCATCTAACATGCTTAATGTTAATTAGCCCTCGTCGTTCAATGGATAGGACGCAACGTTGCGGACGTTGTAATGCAGGTTCGACTCCTACCGAGGGCACATTTGATATGGATAATTATATTAAAAAAAATGTTGGGTGGATATTGATTATGGTTTTAGCGATAATACCGGTTTTAAGATGGTTTTTTGTTATGCCATTGAATTTTAGGTTTGCTAATATTGCACTTATAGCTACAAGTTTGGGGCAAATTACAGGGATTTTAGGGATGATTTTGTTTGCGCTGAATTTAATAATTGCCAGTAAATTTAAGTTTATTGATAGACTATTTTTTGGAATTCCAGATGCTTTAAATATTCATAGTAAAATCGGAGCTATTGGTTTTTGTTTAATTTTATTTCACCCTATTTTATTGGTAGCAAAATATTTTTATTTTTCAATAGAATCAATGGCAATGTTTTTTATCCCACAAGGATTTGATGCTGTGAGTTTTGGAATTTACGCCTTGGTTTTAATGATTTTAATTATGGTTTTGACGCTTTATATAAAATTAAAGTATCAAGTTTGGCTTTTTTCGCATAGGTTTTTAGTATTAGCTTTTGTTTTTGCAGTTTTGCATAGCTTTTTGATACAAAGTGATATTTCAAGAGATTTATTTTTAAGATATTATATTTTAGGATTTTCATTTTTTGCTTTAGCTTTAAGTTTATATAATTTTTTGTCTGATAAAATTTTTTTCAAAGCTTTGGAGTATAATATAATTAGGGTTCAAAAGTTAGCTGAAAATATAACTCAGATTGAGCTTGAACCAAAATATCGTGCTTTAAAATTTTCACCTGGACAATTTGTGTTTGTTAAGTTTATAAGTGACAATTTAAGTTCGGAATCTCATCCTTTTTCAATATCTTCTAATGCAAATAATAAAAATATTGAGCTAACAATAAAGGGCTTGGGAGATTTTACAAAAAAAATTGGTAATTTAAAAATAGGGGACAAGGCTTTTGTTAAAGGTCCTTTTGGGAAGTTTTCTTTTTTGGAGTTTCCAAATAAAGATCAAGTTTGGATATCTGGAGGGATTGGAATTACGCCATTTTTGAGCATGGCAAGATCTTTAGAATTAGGCAAGACAAATCAAAAAGTAAATCTTTATTATTGTGTTAAAAATAAATCAGAAGCAATTTTGCTTGATGAATTATTACAAATAGAAAAAAATAATAAACATTTTAAAGTAATTACTTGGTTTTCAGAAGAAAAGGGACAGATTACAGCAGAAAAAATTGTGGAATTAAGTAATGGTTTTGCAAATAAAGAAATATTTTTATGTGGGCCTGTTTCATTTATGGATAATCTAAGATTGCAATTTAATAAATTAGGTGTTAAAAATATTAACATTCATTGGGAAAAATTTAGTTTTTAAAATTAAAATATTATTAATAATCCGCCTATTGGCGGAAAAAAATATGAAAAAAATAGTAACAATTTCGCTTGGTGTATTTATCTTGGTTTTGGTAGCTATTTTTGCAATGTGGTTTGGTTCAATGCAAAATAAAAATGTTACAGAGCAAGTTCCATTGCAAAATCAACAGCAGGTAGTAGAAGAACCAAAAATAATTTTAGATATGCAAGAAGTAGCAAGACATAGTACTCCAGAGGATTGCTGGACAGTTGTAAGAGAAAAAGTTTACAATGTAACAGAATTTGCTTCTTTACATACAGGTGGATCAGATAAAATTATCTACAATTGTGGTAAAGATGGTACAGTGGGTTTTGATACAAAAGGCGGTAAGGGATCTCACAAAGAAGGAAGCATTGATGTATTAGGTAAGTATTTGGTAGGTGATTTAGTCACTTATCCAGGAAAATAATTAAAATAAAAAAGATAGGCATCGGGCGTCTATCTTTTTCTTTATGCCATATAGAAAAGAAGAATTTGCCAATGGCGAAGTTTATCACATAATTATAAGAGCCATTGATGATAATTTAATTTTTAAAGATACAAGCGATTATTTTCGTGGTATTTTTTCTATTTATGAATTTAATAATTCTAAACGAGTAAGCATAAGAGATAGAAGAGAAAAGAGAAAAAGGGAAAAAATTTTAGAAAAAATGATTGCAGAAAATCGACTCTTGGTATCGGAAAATTCCCCCGACATCGGGAGTCGGGGAAGCTTCATGGAGTTCGTGGATGAGAGAGATAAAATGGTTGAAGTTTTAGCGTTTTGCTTTATGCCAAATCATATTCATTTACTTTTAAAACAAATTAAAGATAATGGGATATCTAAATTTATGCAGAAAAATGGGATTGGTTTAGGCAAATATTTTAATACAAAATATCAACGAAAAGGTCATGTTTTTCAAGATACTTTTAAAGCAATTCATATAGAAGATGAGAAACAATTTATTACAGTTGCTTGTTATATTTTTGCAAATCCAGTTGCATTAATTGAGCCTGGCTGGAAGGAAAATGGGATAAGAAAGCACTCTGTAAAAGAAGTTTTAAAATTTTTAAAAAATTATAAATGGTCAAGTTATCAGGATTGTATTGGAATTAAAAATTTTAAATATGTCACACAAAGAGATTTTTTGATGCAAGTTGTGGGTGGTGAGCAGGGGTGTAAAGATGCTATTAAGAATTGGATAGAAGTGAAAATTAGATAGACATCGGGTGTCTATCTTTTTTTGTTTGTAGTTTGCCAAAATAGGCTTATTTTGATATAGTTGAGTTAAGAAAATTAATAAATAATAATTGTATGCATCAAATGGATAAAAATTGTGAAAAGTGTAACAAGAATTTTACTGTTTTAGCAGATGATATTCCATTTTACGAAAAAATGGATTTGCCAATGCCCACAATGTGCCCAGAATGTAGGTTTAAATATCTTTTGGCTTTTTGGGTGAATGGAATATTCAGAATTACAAAATCTGCTTTAAGCGGTAGAACAATCATAACGGTTTTGCCCGAATCAGCTTTTTTTCCCATTTATGACCGTGCAGAATTTGTTTCAGATGCTTGGGATCCATTATCATATGGAAAAGATTACGATGCTTCGCGGTCTTTTTTAGATCAGATTGTTGATCTCCAGTCAAAAGTTCCACATCCACACAATGTGGGAAATAAAAATATAAATTGTGATTGGACAGATGATGTTTGGGAGTCAAAAGATGTATACCTTACAAGATCAGCTGCCTGGCTTGAGGCAATAAGTTATAGTTATCGCGTTGTTAGTTGCAAAAATTCTTTGGATCTTGCTATGTGTTGGGATCTAGAAAGGTCTTATGACTGTTTGTATTGCTTTAAAAGTTATAATTTAAAATATTCTTTTAACTCTCGTGATTGTATGGATAGCTCATTTTTATATGATTGTAGAAATTGTCAGAATTGCTTTATGTCTTGGAATCTAAGAAATCAGAAATATTGCATTTTAAACCAGCAATATAGCAAAGAAGAATATGAAAAGAAGTTAAAAGAATATAGTCTAAATTCAAGAAAAGTCATTGAGGAATTTAAAGAAGAATTTTGGGATCACATTAAACAAGATGCTGTGCATCGCTTGAGCTATAATATTCAAAGTAATAATTCCGAAGGAAACATCTTGACTAATGTGAAAAATTGTTATAAGTGTTATTTTATTGAAGAAACAGAAAACTGTAGATATTGTTTTCGTGGAATGGGGAGAGATTGCATTGATTCGGTGGGAATTTTTAAGGCAGAAAAATGTGCAATTACTTCTTCTGACCAATCAAGCGGTTATGCAAATGTTTGTACACTTTATACAACTTCATGTCGATATTCTGCATATTTAGATAATTGTGAAGAGTGTGAATATTGTTTTGGATGCGTGGGGCTTCGTAAGAAAAAATATTGTATTTTAAATAAACAATATACCAAAGAGGAATATGAAAGTTTGGTGGAGAAAATAAAGATAGATATGAAAAATGGGGGAGAGTGGGGAAAATTTTGGCCTTTATCTTCAGCTTATTGCGGATATAATCTTTCATTGGCAAATATGATGTATCCTATGACAAAAGAGCAAGCAATTAATTTTGGATTTAAGTGGGACGAGTCAACAGAACCACATTATGAAAATATTATTTCAGCAGATAGTTTGCCAGATAGTATAGAACAAGTACAGGATGATATTACAAAGCAACGTATCTTGTGTTCTGAAACAAAATTAAGTTATAATATAACTAAAGATGAATTAGCTTTTTATAGAGAACATGGTATACCACTGCCACGTAGGCATTTTGATTGGCGCACTTTAGATCGATTTAAGCCATTTAGTTATATGGTAAATTTGCAAAAAGGAAGTTGTTGTTTTTGCAATAAAGAAATTGAGCATTATTATAGCCCTGAGCTTGATTTTAAGAAAGTTGCTTGTTTAGAGTGTTATCAACTTAAAATAGCATAAAAAATTAATTATTATTAAAAGCCTGCTAGTAGGCAGGTAAAAAAATATGTCATCAGATAAAAAATTCGTTACAGTTATTAATTGTATGGATGGTAGGGTTCAAGATGCAGTAAAAAAATATATGCAAGAAAATTATGGAGTAGATTATGTTGATGTTATTACAGAACCAGGTCCAGTAAAAATTTTGGCCGAAAGTTCTAATTTATCTGTAATAGAAGATATTAAAAAATGCGTAGGTATTTCAGTAAATAAACATGGATCAAAATTATTGGCAGTTGCAGGGCATTTTGATTGTGCTGGCAATCCTGTGCCAAAAGAAATTCAGATAGAACAACTTAAAGAAGCTCAGAAAACTGTAGAGAGTTTTGGTTATGACATAGAAGTAATTACGTTGTGGGTTGATGGTGACTGGCAAACTGTAGAAAAAATTTAAATATATTCTTCACGAGCTATTGTTATGCCCCAAACTTGCTTAACTTTTGCTTTTTTTAAAATATTGGCACACTCTGTCATAGTAGATCCTGTAGTATAAATATCATCAACTAAAAATATTTTTTTGTTTTTAATTGATTTATAATTTTGGATAACAAAAGCGTTTTTTAAGTTTTCTAATCTTTGAGCTTTTTTAAGTTCTGCTTGAGAGGTTGTTTCTTTGATTTTTATTAAAACATTAGAAACAACTGGAACTTTAATAATTTTTGAAAGTTCTTTAGCTAATTCTTCTGATTGATTGTATCCTCTATTTTTTTGCTTTTTTATGTATATTGGTACTGGTAATAGCACAGAATTTTCCCATACATCATTTGTATTATTTTTTGTGAGCAATAAATGCTCTACAATTATATCAGCAAAAGTTTTGGATAAGTCTTTGATAAAAGGTTGATATTTAAAATTTTTAATTAATTTCTGAGTTAATTTGTTTTTGTAAGATAAAGCAAAATAAAGTCCAGATAATTTTTTATCATTGCATTTTTGACATTTACCATAAATTTGCTTTTGATTGGTTGATTGATTTGTAAACAATCTTATAGGGTTTTTTTCGCAAAGGCAATAATTATGATCTAAAATATCAAGTAAATACTTGCAATCAGAACATAAATATGCCCCTTCTTTTTGGCAGGAAAAACAAAATTTTGGGAAAAAAGTATCAAAAGTAATTTCTTTAATTTTATTCACAGTCATGGTTATGTAAAAGTTTATTATTTTATTGTATAATATAATAATAAATTATCAAAATATATGTTTAATCCTTTTGAATTATTTTTCCCCAAAAAAATTGTTGGCATTGATATTGGAACAGCTTCAATAAAAGTTGTGGAAATTTCTAAATGGGGAGGTGGAAAAACATTAGAAAATTATGGGGAAATAAAATCAATTTCTCTCTATAAAGAAGAACAGCCTTTTAGGACATTTCAAGGAGCAGGTTATACGCTTTCTGATTTTTTTATTTCACGAGCAATCAAAGCTATATTAGATGAATCTGGAATAAGAACAAAAGAAGTGATATTTTCTGTGCCAGATTATTCAACTTTTTGTATTTCTTTTGAAATGCCACCAATGACAGTTAAAGAAATTCCCGAATCAGTAAGATATCATGCTCCTCAATATATACCTTTGCCAATTTCAGAAACAACTCTTGATTGGAGAATTATTGGAGGAACTCCTGGGGATAAAAAATCCAATATCAAAATATTATTAATTGCTATTCCAAATCAAGTTGTGGAAGGTTATAAAAGAGTAGCACAAGGTGCTGGTCTTGAGCTTTATGCTCTTGAAGCTGAAACTATGGCTATAACTAGAGCTTTGGTTAAAGATGTAAAAAAAGTAATTTGTCTTGTAGATATTGGAGTGCAAAGCACTACAATTAATATTGTAGATAAAGGTGATTTGAAAAAAAGTTATAGTTTTAATTTCGCAGGCGGGCAATTAACTTATGCGATATCTTCTTCACTTGGTATTGCAAATGATAAAGCAGAGCAATTAAAAAATGAAAAAGGTCTTATATCTCTTGATAAAGAAATAGTAAAAACTCTATATTACTTAATTGATCCCTTATTAATGGAAGTAAGAAATATCTCTAATGAATTTTTGCAAACAGAATCAAAGCAAGTAGAAGAAATTTATCTTACAGGAGGTACGGCTAGTTTGCCTGGATTAAAAGAGTATTTTCAGGAAAGTTTGGGTAAAAGAGTATTGATTCCAAGTTGTTTTGAAGATTTTCTTTATCCACCGATTCTTCAAGATCATTTACAAAAAATGGGGCCTAGTTTTTCAGTTGCAGTTGGAGTGGCTTTGGGTGGATTTAACAATAAAAAATAAGCTGTGGATATTTATTAAACAAAATGGAAGAAAAATTTGAGACAACAAAAATAGCTTTATTCAAAGGTAAAAAAATAAGAAAAACTTTATATCAAAATGAGTGGTGGTTTGTAATTAATGATATTATAGAAGCAGTTGCCGATTCTAATGATCCTGCTCAATATTTTAAAAAACTTAAAAAGCGAGATCCTCTCTTATTAGAGTTAATTAAGAAAGGAGGGGTACAATTTGTACCACCCCTTATGCTTGAAATGCAAACCTTGGGTGGAAAACAAAAAATGTATTGTTGGAATACAGAAGGTATTTTTAGACTTATTCAATCCATTCCTTCTCCAAAAGCTGAACCTTTTAAAAGATGGTTAGCAAAAGTAGGTTATGAGAGGGTGCAAGAAATTGAAAATCCAGAACTGGCAACAAAGAGAACTAGAATGCTATATAAGCTAAAAGGATATTCTGATGATTGGATAGAAAAAAGAATGAGAGGGATTTTTATTCGTGAGGAATTAACTGATGAATGGAAAAATAGAGGAGCTGTAGAACAAAAAGATTATGAAATTTTAACAGCAGAAATTTCTAAAGCAACTTTTGGATTAACGCCAACAGAATATAAAAAGCGTAAAAATTTAAATAGAGAAAATTTAAGAGATCATATGGATGATTTGGAATTAATTTTTGTTATGTTGGGCGAGCGTTCCACAACAGAAATTCATAGAACTGAAAATTCGCAAGGAGTTCCAAAATTAAAGAAAGATGCAATTACAGGTGGAAGTATTGCCGGTGGAGCTAGGAAAAAACTTGAAAAAAGACTGAAAAAATCTATTGTCTCAAAGGAAAATTATTTAAAAAATAAGCAAGATAAAAAATTAAATTAAATGAGCTCTGATAATAAAAATTATAAATTTAATTTTTCTATTTCTGTAATTTTATTGTACAGTGTTTTTGTTTTATTATTTTTATCACTTTTATTTCTCCCAACTACTAATAGCATAGCACAAGCAGCAACAAGAACTTGGACAGGAGCAAGTAGTAACCTTTGGAATGTCGATGCTAACTGGGGCGGGACTAAACCTGTAGCTGGAGATGATTTGGTGTTTCCTGTGGGGGCGAGTAATAAGTCTACAAATAATGATATTGCAGCGGATACGAGTTTTAATTCGATCACGCTAAATGGCACGGGGTATACGCTTGCAGGCAACAGAATCACGCTTGGAGCTGGAGGTATTACTCAAACTACTGGGGTGAATGTCATAAGTTTAGCTATTGTTCTGGGGGCAGATATAGTTGTGAGCGTGGAAGGCACGGTGCTCACATTAAGCGGGATTATAAGCGAGGCTGGTGGAGCAAGGAGTGTTGCGAAAGCAGGTTCTGTAATCGCGTATTTCGGCGGAGTAAATACATTTTCTGGTGGCACCGTAGTGCGTCAGGGAGTTTTGTCGAATTTAACCACAACTGGATTTGGCATTGGAGCGATAACTATCGGTTACGATAGTGCTGATGCCACGCTAAGACACGGTTCTGGTGGAACAGTAGTAAATGCGGTTGTGTTAGCGGATCGAACGTCTGCAACTGGCATATTGACGATTGACGTAGGTTCAACTGGGACGTTGAGCGGTGGAATTACTGGAGACAATGATCTGCGAATTGCTCTGCCTGGTTCTAGTGGGTTAATTTTATCCACCAACTCCATCAACCATACTGGCACCATTACAAATTCAGGCTCAGGCACTGGAGCTACCACAATCTCTTCAGTTATCGGTACAAATGTAGCTGGTGTAATTCAAGATAGTGCTACTTCCCAGTTGACGCTGTCGGGGAATAATGCGAGTTATGCCGGTGGAGTTACGATAAAGTCAGGACAAGTAAATCTTTCCACAAGTGCTAATGCAGCTGGAACTGGGACGATTACGATTGGCGATAGCACAGGAGGAACTAATGCGGCCACTTTGCAGTCAAATACAGATTTGATCTATGCTAACCCTATTGTATTGGCCTCAAATACCACAGGTACTCTTACTATAAAGACCCATAATTTAAATCAAAAAAGTAATTTTTCTGGAGGGGTAACGGGCAATAACAACTTGGTTTTAAAAAGTGAAGATACAAATGGAGATGATCCACTAACTCTTAGCGGTGCTAGCGTGAACAATGTTGGTACAATTACCAATTTAGGATCAGGAAATGCTGCAACAGTTATCTCTGCCGTCATCGGCACTAATGTAACAGGCGTAATTCAAAACTCAGCTACATCACAGCTGTATCTAAGCGGAGCAAATACTTTTACGAGCGGATTGACTGTAAAAGCAGGTAGTGTTTCTGGTGGTACTAGCGCAACTGTATTTGGTAATGGTTCTATTACTATAGGTGATTCAAGTGGTGTTGTGGCAGCTTCTATTGAAATAAGATCGAACCTTACTTATACAAATACAATTTCAACTGGGGTTGGGGGTGTAGCAAGTATTACATTTGGTAATTATTGTGAATTATCTGGTCCTATTACATTAAACAGTAATAATTTAACTATAAATGGAAATATTGGAGTCGCACAACTTAGTGGTGGCATAACTGGGACAGGTAATGTAATGCTTAATGTTGGTACTGGAACTGCTGCGACGCTAATATTAAAAACTTCTTCAATAAACAACGTAGGCACTATTACTAATTCAGGCACAGGCACAGGGACAACCACTATCTCTTCCGTTATCGGCACAAATGTAACTGGCGTAATTCAAAATTCATCTACGTCGCAACTCACACTAAGCGGTGCTAATACATTTACATCGGGGTTGTGGATTAAGGCGGGGACGGTCCGCGGAGATACTAGTGCAAATGCTTTTGGCGCAAACGGTAACACTATCACAATTGGAAATTCTAGTGGAACTTCAGATGCAACCCTATGGGGTAATGCAAATGTCATATATTCAAATCCAATTAATGTAGCAACAGGTAGTAGTGGGATATTGTCGATTAAAGCTGGTGTTGCTTACCCAACGTTTACTGGTTTGATTACTCTTGCTAATAATCTTGCATTTACGACAACCGGCGCAGGAGCAATTTCTTTTTCTGGAGGAATAGCAGGGGTGGGAAATGTTGTTATATCAATGATAAGTAGTGGAACGATTAGTGTTGGAACAAATTCCATCAACCACACAGGTACCATTACAAACTTAGGCACTGGCACAGGAACAAGCACAATTTCTGCAGTCATAGGCTCTAACGTCACAGGTCTCACTCAAAACTCCACCACCTCCAAGCTAGTCCTCTCAGGAAACAACTCTACCATCTCAGGAGATGTAAATATCACAGCAGGAACATTAGAACTCTCAGGCACAACCAATCTTAACGTAGCAGGTAATTGGAACAACCAAGGCACATTCACCAAAAACTCAAGCACAGTCACATTTACTAAAGCCTCAGGCACACAAACTCTCAACCCAGGAAGTAGTAGCTTTTACAATCTCACTCACTCAGACATAGGCACACTTCAGCTCACAGACAACTCTCTTACCACCACAGGAACACTCAGTAATTCATCAGGCACCCTAGATCTTGCAGGTTACAACCTCACTTCACCTACCATTACACTATCAGACAACACTACTTTCAAACTTCATGGATCAGAAACAATCTCAACCACTCCAACCATAGGAACTAACAACACATTCTATTACTACGGCTCATCAAGTTCGTACACACTCAAAGACTATACCTACCAAAACCTCACACTAGCTAGCACAAACAACACAACATACTCTATACCAAGTAACACCACAATCCAAAACAACCTCACCATAAACACAAACAACATTTTAGATCACACAACAAACCATTACACTCTATCAGTAGATGGCACAATCACCAACAATGGCACAATACTCAACAGACAAGATTCCTACACATCAGAATGTAATCAAACCACAATCCAAGCATTTGCAATCACATCATCTCTCACAGGTAACAAAGCATATTACATCTACAGACAAGA
>CAINWR010000061.1 GCA_903854535.1 Candidatus Staskawiczbacteria bacterium
AATTATCATCTTGAATTATGGCAGTTACAGTGCTTTGTGACAGCCCGTCGTTTATAGTGTAATTGTTAAATCTATAGGCAGATTGACTAAAAGCGGTTCCTTTTAAAAGAACCAAAAAGGTAAAAATTTTATAAAATGTATTTATAAATAATTATGTCGCACAATAAATATATTAAAAAAAGCCCTGGGGCTCGAACTAAATCGAATTCCCAGGGCCAAACGCTAACATTCATCGTAATCGTCGCTGCCGTACTCGCTACTGTCAAGTAGCTCTCGATAGTATGCACGTACTTCACCGCGATATTGAGTGCAATCGCCACAAACGTAATTTCCCTCATCGTAATTAACGCGTGCGTCGTAGCGAATCCACTCTCGTGCCTTACAGTACATACAAATCTGTAAAACCTGCTTCTCGCTGATCGGTACCTGTGGACTTGCACCTTCTTTCAAATCCACGCCACCTTCCCATTTGATCCTGGTATAGAAGCAAGCTCCTACTTCGTGGAATTCTCCACGCTTCATTTTGTCCAGAATTTCTTGGAGTTCAGATGGCGCCGACGGCTGCAAACGAAATTCGTCCCGCTCGCCTTCTGCAAACACTACTTCATACCCGATTACCTCCCCGAGTTGCGCGGTCATGCGAATTCTCCTACTGCTCTTATTCAAAGCAGATAGGATATCACAAGATCGCTTGTGAATTGAAGCTTACCTAGACTGCATTTAAATAAGAAAAAGTTATTTTTATAATATCACTTAAATACAACAATGTCAATAGATATGCTTGCATTTTAAGGTGTTTTATGCTATACTTAATAGTATAAAATTAAAGGAGTACAGGTTATCAAGCGTCGCAAAAATTTATGCCACAAAGAAACTATTTATAAAGCATATAATTTTTGCCCGAATTTACTCGTGTACTTCGTAAATTCGTGAATCCAAAAATTATGTGTAATGTTGGCAAAAGATCTGCTGACTATAAACTTTTAAAAAATATGACTGAAGCTGGCATGGAAATTGCTAGACTTAATTTTTCCCATGCTTCAAATGAACAACTTATAGAGCTTAAAGCCAATCTTAAAAAAATAAAAAAAGAAACTGGCAAAGATGTAAAAATACTACAAGATTTATGTGGACCAAGAATAAGAATAGGCATATTACCAGAAGATGTGCATATGAAAGATGGAGAAGTTTATGCATTTGAATATAATAAATGTGATTTAAATAAAAAAATACTTCCTATAGACCACAAAGAATTAATTGATGATGTAGAAGTTGGTCATTCATTTTATTTAATTAATGGAGCTATTGAGCTTACTGTTCAAAAAATCAAAGATGGTAAAATCTTTGCTAAAGTTGAAAGAGGTGGCGTGCTTTCATCTAAAAAAGGAATAAATGTACCTCAAACTAAATTATCAAGTGGTGGTTTAACTTCAAAAGATATTAAAGATGCAAAATTTGGCAAATTGCAAAAAGTAGATTATATCGGACTTTCTTTTGTGCAATCTGCTGATGATGTATTAAAACTTAGAAAAATTGTTGGAAAAGATGTAAAAATAATAGCTAAAATTGAAAGAGCTGTAGCTCTTGATGTGATAGATCAAATTCTTAATGTAGCAGATGGCATTATGGTAGCTCGTGGAGATTTGGGTATAGAGACTCCGATTGAAGAATTAGCTATCTTGCAAAAAGAACTTATTAGGCACGCTCATTGGCACGGCAAACCTGCTATAGTAGCTACTCAGATGATGCTATCTATGGTAGAAAAATCTCACCCAACTTATGCAGAAGTTACAGATGTAGCAAATGCTGTTTTTGATGGAGCAGATGTGCTTATGCTTTCTGATGAAACTTCTATAGGTCAATACCCGCTCGAATGTGTAAAAACAATGAAAAAAATAATTGATAAAACAGATGAATATTTCAATAAAATTAATTATTGGGAATAGGGCCTGTGGATAAAGTATTGCGTTTTCTCTCTATATGTGCAATGATTATATAATAAGGTGGGTATAATTAATAATTAAATTAACTTTTGGCAATATTAAGGTTTGCAACTAAAATAATGCCAAATAAAAATAAATGGCAAAATCAAATTCGGCTTTTATGAAGCCATTAAATTTATCAGCTGATTTAGAAGCTGTAGTAGGCAAAGGTCCTATGCCAAGATCTGAAGTTGTAAAGAAACTTTGGGCTTACATCAAAAAAAATGGATTACAAGATCCAAAAGCAAAAAGAAATATAAATGCTGATGAAAAATTAAAAGTAGTATTCGGAGGAAAAGCAGTTGTAAATATGTTTGAAATGACAAAATTAGTTTCCAAACACCTTTCATAATACTTAGCAAAGTATTTCAATTACTCAAAAGTCCCGCTTTGGCGGGACTTTTTCTATCTCTTTAAATTAGCTATCTAGAAAATAACTTAAACATCCAGCCAAGTAAAGCAAAACCATTTTGTTCAGATTGTAAAGAATTTTCTATCTGCAAGTTACTTTGTTCTAATATTTTAACTTGATTCATCAAAGCTTGTGCATCACCTTCATTAGAAAGCTCAGTTTTAATTTGATTTAACTGATTAATTTGCTCTTTATTTTGTTCTAATATTTTTTGTGCATTATTTATCTCGCCATAATTAGGACCAATAAAAAACTTTACAAAACCATTTCGGCTTTGGATCTTTTGTAAACTTGTCTCTAATTTCTCTTGATTTTGATTCTGATTTTGTGCAATAACTTTTACCTGTTGGCCAATGCCCGCATTTCTATCAGCAATTTGTAACATTTCTTTTACAGCATTAGCAACCTGACTTCTTCTTTGCTCTACTGTAGCATTATTTTGACCTTTGTTTTCTTCTTGCTCATTGGTTTGAACTTTATTTGCTTCTCCTTGATTTTTCACCTGATTTTGATCTTGAATTTGGTCATCACTTTCTGATCCAGCTTGTATTTTTTGTTGTGCTTGAACTTGGTTTTGCTCGTTAACTCCAGCCTGATCACTAACCTCATCTTGTTCTTGCAAACCATTTTGAGTTTGAATTTTATCTTTATCAGCCTCACTGCCAGTTTTTATCTCTAATTTACCACCAGTAGAATTATTATCATCACTCATCCAAACAGCATCAACCTTCATTGCAAAAATCAAGACTAAAACTAAAAAACTAAATAATAAAATTTTATTTTTCATATTTCAAAAATTATTTTTAATAATAATAATCGACCTTTAATTTATTGTACCAAAAAAAGAATTAAACTGAAAGATATTTTTACAATAAAACAAAAACGCCTAAAAGGCGTTTGAGTCTTAAAAGCTCCGCGGCTAGGGCTCGAACCTAGGACATTCTCGTTAACAGCGAGACGCTCTACCAACTGAGCTACCGCGGAATAATATTTTATTTATAGTTTGATTATACTAAATTAAAAAATAATTTCAAGAGTTTAAAGATTATAAAAAAAATATTTTAAAAAAAATCAATAAAAAAGGCGGGGCAAGAGGTTTTGACAACTCCCTACGCCCCGCCACAATGATCGCACCGAATAGCTACAGGACGCCCACTGGCGCCTTGTCGCTCGTTGCCAGAACATCTCCGTCCTGGTCGTAAAGCGTCAACCAGAAGACTGCGTCAAACAACTCCTGTTGAAACTTCACAGACCCAAACAAATAATCAATGTCCCCCGCCCGATGGGGAACGTTGAAGGTGAAATTTTCCACCAAGGTGTCCACATCCCACCAACCCTCGGCCGTATCGTCGGTAAACTTGCCCTCCGCCGATTTGACGGTCATCGATTGGATGGGCAAAAACATGGGCACATCGCCGTGCAAATTCGGTCCAGCGACCGAAATTCGGATAGCAAAGATATCGCCACCCAATTCTCGACCCCAACCAATCGACCCGAGAGCACTAAGACCTGGACCAAAGCCTTCGGCTGTAATAACAGTGGATTTGGAATGAACAACCTGCAGTTCGCGAGGCTGAACCCCATAAGCGTTAGAAGGATCATAGAAATTGCCCATGGAAACGCTTAATGAACCTTTGATCCCTGCAATACCAATAATCCCATCCACGCCGAGGCTCCAAATATCCCCAGCTTTCGCCACAGGCAAACCAGTGACGTTGTACTGGAACCAGTACTCACCTTGCCCGTTAGAAAGCTGATTAAATCCTGATCCGGCATAATTAGCCCCCACACGGTAATAATCTGGAATATCCAAGTAAACGCCGGTAGGACCAATACCCATATTTTCCTTAAAAGAGTCGCTACTCATCCTAATAACGAAATAGCCATCCGTAAAGGCCGGGCTTTCGTTACCATTAAACTGCATGTCGTACAGCTTGACTCCATTACTGTCAGCGGTGATCGGATCAGTCAGCCCGATAAAAACCGGACAACTCCGTGGAATAACTACGTTGACTTCTTGGGTATTCTTGCCCAAGTATGTAATTTGAACATCCTCCCCGGGAAAAGTGAGAAATTGCGGGTTTTCGAGCCCGAAGTTCAACACCCCAGAGACAGCATCTTCCGGAATATCTACAAACAGGTTTAGCTGAATGGGCGAACTAGGATTCAACTCAATGTTCCCAACGCCCATATTCTTATACTCAAACCAGGTCATTCCGATCCAATTTCCCTCCGAATCCTTCAGTCTCATGAAGTCTACGTCGCCGACCGCAGTGATCTGCGACAAGAAAACTGGATTAGGGTTATTGAATTGCGCGGTAAAAATAACCGAAGCAACCAACACGTCCTTTTGACCCGGAATTACAACGATTGGATCCAAATCCATGTACTGCTGATAGACTACTTCATTACATTCCATCAGCATCGGCCCATAACCGCTGTTGATGAAATTGATCACAACCAGCACATCTCCCGGACCGCGATACCCATCGCCGTCAGGATCCACCAGTTGCGACCGATCTCCGGACAACTGCATGAGGTGATAAACCCCATTCCAATTAATGTCGTTGATCAACATCAGCGCATCCAACGCCGTGCCCTTGCCATCCCAATTCATATCGATGTTCGGTGAAGGCTGACACGAATCACCCCAGTCATCTCCACCACCAGCCGCGAGCAAGATACGGCCTTCAAACTGTTCAAAACCCAGACGACGAGCAAAATTCTTTGACATTGGCTTTCGCCCTCTCCGATAGAAAACAAACTTAATTGTCAAAAGTGACGGAACATCCGCCACAAACTAATGTCTTTTAAGTTTATCACCTAAAATGAATTTTGTCAAGAGCAAAATACAATTTTGTCAAGTAGACATTAATTGCAAAATAATAACAACTAGTAGGTAAAAACACAGCGGTCGCGTGAATTTTGCCTACCAAAAAAACAACGAGGTTTTTTGCCTTGTTGTTTTTGAAATTTTATTAAATTATGCTTTTGGTTCTTCTGGTTTTACTTCTTCTTTTGGAGATTCGGCTACTGGTGCTGAAGTTTCTGTTTTTACTTCTTCTACTTTTTTGACAGCTTTGACTACTCCAATTTTTTTACCTTCAATAATTTTTTCAGTAATTAATAAATTATGAACTGTATCTGATGGTTGAGCTCCTTTGGATATCCAGTACAAGATTCTTTCTTTTTCTAAAGATTTTCTTTTCTTTAATGGATCAAAAAAACCTAAATCTTCTACAGCTCTTCCACCTTTTGAAGATCTCCTTTTATCAACCAAAACTATTCTAAAAAATGGTTGATTTTTTTTACCTTTTCTTGTAAATCTAATAGTTAACATGTTTTTTAAATTTTAATTATTTTATCCAATTTTTAATTTTTAACCCTTCTTTTGCAGCTTCTTCTTCAGCTTCTTGTTTAGAAAAACCTTCACCTTCTGCTATTTTTTCCTCATTTAGGAAAACTCCAACTGTAAACTTTTTTTTGTGATCTGGTCCCCATTCTTTTAATACCTTATACTCAGGAGTTATGCTTACTTTTTCCTGAGATTGTTCTTGAAAATGGCTTTTTGCATCTTTATATGATTTGCTCTCAAGAATTTCTGGCAAATAAATAATCAAATATTTATTTATAAAATTATCAGCAATATCATATCCTAAATCTAAATATATAGAACCAATCAAAGCTTCAAACGTGTTTGCTAATATATATTGGCGAGCTTTTCCGCCCTCTTTAGCTTCACCTCTTGAAAGTAATAAGAAATCATTTAATCCAATTTTCTCTGCAACTTTTGCTAACATCTTAGCATTTACTAAAGCTGCCCTCCAATTAGTTAATTCACCTTCAGGCTTGTCTGGAAAATTATTATACAAATATTTTGTGACAATTAGCTCTAAAACTGCATCTCCTAAAAATTCCAATCTCTCATTGTGACCCATATTTATTTCTGGATTCTCGTTCAAATAAGATCTATGGACAAATGCTTGAGTTAATAAATTCTTATTTTTAAATTTAATCTCAAGTTTTTCTTCTAAAATAGAAAAATCCTTCATCAATAGTTTGTAGATTGTAGTTTTTAGTGAGTAGTTAATAAAATTTCTACAAACTACTCACTACCAACTACTCACTTACTTCTAGTTGTTTATAAACTGTACCTAAAACTCCATTTACAAATTTTCCTGAAATTTTCCCTGAAAATGTTTTAGCTAATTCAATTGCTTCATTTATTGCAACCTTGGGTGGAACCTGAGTTTTATCAGCATATAAAAGCTCAAAAAGTCCTATGCGCAATACATTCCTATCAATAATTGGTATCTGAGCAATTGGCCATTCTGGAGCTGCTTTTTCAATTATTTTATCAATCTCTTGCGAATGTTCTTGAATTCCTTTTACTAAATCCCACACCAATGATTGATCTTCAAGCCCAGGGCCAAAATCCTTTACATTTCTCTCTGTTACACCTTCTAAAGATTGTTTTAACTTATCATAAAAATCCCACTCATATAAGCTCTGCAAAACTATTGATCTTGATAAGTGCCTTGAAGCCATAAATTTTAAATCCCTTGTTTTTTCGACTCTTTTTCAACTGCTTTTATTTCTTTTTGCTTTGCTTTTTGTTCTTTTTTCGTTAATTTCTTAAACACATTTATTACTTCTTTGCCTTTATAAAAGCCACAACTCAAACAAACCGTATGAGGTCTTATAGCTTTTTTACATTTAGGACAAACAGATAATGCAGTTGGTTTTACAAACAAATGCATCCTTCTTCTATTTCTATGTGAACTTGTATGGTTATTTTTTGGGACTGCCATTTTTTTAAAGTATCTAGAATTTAGTATCTGGAAGCTAGAATTATTTATTCAAGCTACTAGCTACAATATTCTGTATTCTATTAATCAAAGTATACCAAATAAATCTATTTTTTGCAAGAGTAAATAGCTTTATAAATCAATATCACCAAATTTATAATAAAAAACAGTATTATTATACTGTCTCTTATTGCATAGTTAAGTGATTAAATTTTTATAGCTATATCAACTCCTGACGGTAAGTTTAAATCTCTTAATGCTTCAACAATATCAGCTGATGGGTTTAAAATGTCAATCACTCTTTTGTGAACTCTCATTTCAAACTGTTCTCTAGCATTCTTATGAATAAATGTTGATCTATTTACAGTATATTTTAAAATTTCTGTTGGTAGCGGTATGGGTCCTAAAACTGTAGCTCCTAATCTATTGGCAATATCAATTATTTGTTTAGCAGAACTATCTATAATCTTATGATCATAAGCTTTAAGCTTAATTCTAAGTTTTTGTAAACCAACATTTTCAGCTGGTGTTTCTACTACATCTGCTGTTTTCTTAATTTTTTTAACTACAGGTTTTTTTTCTACCATCATAAATTTTAAATTATTTTTATAATTTATTTTCGCAACTTACAAATGTTGCTTGCGAAAAATGGATATTCGCTCAAACGTATTTGAGCGAATAAGCCACTTCTAACAAACTATTTTATGATTTTTGTAACAACTCCAGCTCCAACTGTTTTACCTCCTTCTCTAATAGCAAATTTTCCTTTTTCTTCCAAAGCTACTGGAGCAATTAATTTAACAGTTAAGCTTGCTGTATCTCCAGGCATTACCATTTCAGTTCCAGCTGCTAAAGTTACATCTCCTGTAATATCAGCTGTTCTAATATAAAGTTGTGGTTTATATCCTGAGAAAAATGGTGTATGTCTTCCACCCTCATCTTTGGAAAGCACATATACTTCAGCTTCAAATTCTGTGTGAGGAGTAATAGATCCTGGCTTACACAAAACTTGTCCTCTTTCCAAATCTTCTTTTTTCAAGCCTCTAAGTAAAATTCCTACATTATCTCCAGCTTGTCCTTGATCCAATGATTTTTGGAACATTTCTACAGATACTGCAACTGTTTTTTGAGTTGGTCTAATTCCAACTATTTCAACCTCATCATTTTGTTTAATAACTCCTCTTTCAATTCTTCCTGTAGCTACTGTTCCTCTGCCTTCAATTGAGAATACATCTTCAACTGCCATAGCAAAAGGTTTATCTAATTCTCTTTTTGGTTCTGGTACAAAGCTATCTACAGCATCTAATAATTCAATAATTGGCTTGGCTTTTGGATCATCAACTGATTCAGCTTTTAAAGCTTCTGTAGCTGAACCTCTAATAATTGGAGTTGTATCTCCTGGGTAGCCATTTTTCTTTAATAATTCTCTTATTTCTGATTCAACCAAATCCAAAATTTCTGGATCATCTACCATATCGCATTTATTCATGAATACCATTAATGATGGTAAACCTACTTGACGAGCCAAAAGAATATGTTCTTTGGTTTGTGGCATTGGTCCATCTGGAGCAGATACCAATAAAATACCTCCATCCATTTGAGCAGCTCCTGTAATCATGTTTTTGATATAATCAGCGTGTCCTGGACAATCAATTAAAGCATAATGTCTTGTTGGAGTTTCACACTCTAAGTGAGTAATTGAGATCGTCACCCCTCTAGCTTTTTCTTCTGGTGAAGAATCAATTTGATCTACATCTCTGTCAGAAGATTTAAAACCACGCAATTTAGTTACTTTCATAATTGCGGCTGACAATGTGGTTTTACCATGATCTACGTGACCAATGGTACCAATGTTTACGTGAGGTTTAGACCTCTCGAATTTTTCTGTTGCCATTTTTATTTATCTTTTGCTATTTGCCAAGCAAAAGAAGTTAATTTATTTTTTATAAATTTTTTTTCGCCAATTGGCGAATATATATTTTAATCTTATTATATTTCCGGAAATAAGTCAAGTAAAATTATCTATTGCCTTTTGCCGTCGATAATTTCTTGAGCTATATTGCTAGGGACTTGATCGTATTTATTAAATTCCATTGTAAAGCTTGCTCTTCCTTCCGTAAGAGATCTTAGTGATGTGGCATATCCAAAAGTTTCTGATAATGGCACCATTGCATCAATTACTTTCATTCCAACACGCTCTGAAGTTTGCTCAATTTTACCTCTGCGAGAACTTAAATCAGAAATTACTGCTCCAAAGAAATTCTCTGGCACAACTACTTCCATTTTCATAACAGGTTCCAAAATTACAAGTTTAGCTCGTTTGCAAGCATCTTGCATTGCCATAGATCCTGCAATTTTAAAAGCAAATTCTGATGAGTCAACTTCGTGATAACTTCCATCATAAAGTGTGGCCTGTACATCAACTACAGGATATCCAGCTAAAATACCTTTATCCATAGCTTCTACAATACCTTTTTCTACAGGCTTTATAAATTCTTTTGGAATTACACCTCCTTTGATTTCATCAATAAATTCAAAACCTTTTCCACGCTCTAATGGAGCAACTTTTAAGTATACATGTCCATATTGACCCTTACCTCCTGACTGTCTTACATATTTATTTTCTGCTTGACCCTCTCCTACAATTGTTTCTCTGTAAGCTACTTGAGGTTTCCCATAATTTGCATCAACATTAAATTCTCTTCTTAATCTATCTGCAATAATATCCAAATGAAGCTCCCCCATTCCAGAAATAATTGTTTCACCAGTTTCTGAATCTTCTTTTATTCTAAAAGTTGGATCTTCTTGAGTTAATTTCCTTATAGACATTATAAGTTTTTCTTGATCAGATTTTGTTTTTGGCTCTACTCTAATTCCAATAACTGGTTCTGGGAATACAATTTTTTCAAGTATTACAGGATTATCTTTGTCGCACAATGTGTGACCTGTACTTGTAGCCTTAAGACCTACTGTAGCTCCAATTTCCCCTGCATATAGGACATCTAACTCTTGTCTTTCATCTGCATGCATACGCAAAATTCTAGCAACTCTTTCTTGTTCTCCTGTATTTGCATTTAATACATATGAACCTTTAGTTAAAACTCCAGAATAAATTCTAAAATAAGTTAAAGTTCCTACATAAGGATCTGCTGCAATTTTAAATACCAAAGCTGAAAATGGTTCAGAGTCTGAAGCTTTTCTTTCTATAATTTTTGATTCATCTTTTGGATCTGTACCTTTTTCTGAAGGTATATCCAAAGGACTTGGCAATAATTCCACCACTGTATCTAAAACTGTTTGCACACCCTTGTTCTTTAAAGCAGAACCACAAAGAACTGGGACTAATCTATACCCTAGGACACATTTCCTTAGGACATTTTTTAATTCTTCTGTAGTTATTTCTTTGCCCTCCAAAAACTTTTCAGTTAAAGCTTCATCTTCTCCTGCGATTTTTTCTACCATTTTTTTATGCCATTCATCTGCTTCTGCTTTCCACTCTTCAGGAATATCTTTTTCTACTACTGTAGTACCTTTTTCTCCTTCAAAATACAAAGCTTTCATTTTAAGTAAATCAACAACTCCAGATAGTTTTTCTTCTGTGCCCATTGGAAAAGATATTGCTACAGCTTTAGTAGTTAATTTATCTAAAATAGATTGAAAACTTTTATCAAAACTAGCTCCCATTCTATCTAATTTATTTATAAAACAAATTCTTGGAACTTCATATTTATCTGCTTGACGCCAAACTGTTTCGGACTGAGGCTCTACTCCTGCAACTCCATCAAACACAACAACAGCACCATCAAGTACTCTTAAAGATCTTTGCACTTCTGCTGTAAAATCAATGTGTCCCGGAGTATCAATTAAGTTAATTTGATGATCTTTCCAGTACATAGTTGTAGCAGCTGAAGTAATTGTAATTCCTCTTTCTCTTTCTTGCACCATCCAATCCATTACTGCTTCTCCTTCGTGCACTTCTCCAATTTTGTGTGAAACTCCAGTATAAAAAAGCAATCTTTCAGAGAAAGTTGTTTTGCCAGCATCAATATGAGCAATGATACCGATATTTCTTAATGTGTTAAGTGGATGTTGTCTATTAGCCATAAATTAGTTGAAAGTTTATAAAGTTTATCAAGTTATAAAGTTCGACCTGACAAACTTTATAACTTTATAACTTTTTGACTTCATTTCTATTGACTTTTATTATTTTTTGTATTATTTTTTATTGGGTTTTTTTAGCTCTTGGTTCGAAAGGAGACTACATGAACAAGACACTGACAACCATCGGAAAAATTCTTGATTGCAACCCCCATGGTGTTGTGATCTTCGATGAACTCCGAGAGCAAGCCATTCAATTGGCTCTCAATCTCGGAGCTGAAAAAAAAGAGGCAGGACTAAACGAATTGTATCGGCTCTGGGAACCAGAAGGATTTGGCGCGACTCCGCCTGCCAAATCGGTCGGCGAAGAGCCGGACATCTGCGCGGCTCTGAAACTTCAGTTATCCGAATCGCCGGCACAAATGCCCGAAAGTGGTAGGCCCTGCGGACCGTTCGATGTCCGTTGCCCCATGGGATAGGCCTCGCGCTAACTGCACGCTCTGCATGCAAGTTGGTACGAGCTTGCCCTTCCGAAGTCCCGATAAAATCGTGGACGGAGGAGGGGCTTTTTTTTATGAGTAATCACGAATTACAAATTTTTGTAATATACGAATATAACGAATTTGTATATTTGTATATTAATTTTATTTGTATATTCGCGAATACTACCTAGCGAAGTGAGCAAATGCTTTGTTGGCTTCGGCCATTCTGTGAGTATCTGCTTTTTTCTTAAGAGCATTTCCTTGATTATTTGAAGCTTCAATCAATTCTTTAGCTAATTTTTCTGCCATTGGCTTTCCTTTACCTGATCTTGCAGCATCTAAAATCCATTTTGTAGCTAAAGCTAATTTTCTTTCACCTCTTACTTCCATAGGCACTTGATAAGTAGCTCCTCCTACTCTTTTTGGTTTTACCTCCAACAAAGGTGAAGCGTTTTCAATAGCTAATCTAAAAATTTCAATAGGTTCTTTTTGAGTTTGTTCTTTTATAATATCAAAAGCTGAATACACAATTCTTTGTGCTGTAGTTTTTTTACCTTGTTTCATTACTTTGTTAATAAAAGAAGCCACAGCTACATCATTATAAACTGCGTCTGGTGCAACTTCATGTTTTTTATAAGCTCTTCTCATTTTTTTTGATTATTAAAGCGAGGTAAATGAACTTTTTTGGAAGTTGCCCGCCCAGGGCGGGCAAGTTGAGCACACCGAAGTGGCTCAACCGGAAAAAAAGTTTATTTACCGAGCGATATTATTTAGCTTTTTTTGTACCGTATTTACTCCTCTCTTGTTTTCTATTCTCAACTCCTTGAGTATCAAGCACTCCTCTTACAATATGATATCTTACCCCTGGTAAATCTTTTACTCTTCCTCCTCTTATCATAACTACAGAGTGTTCTTGCAAATTATGACCTTCTCCTGGGATATAAGCTGTAACTTCCATGCCATTAGATAATTTCACTCTTGCAACTTTTCTTAAAGCAGAGTTTGGTTTTTTTGGTGTTTGTGTAAACACCTTCACACATACCCCTCTTTTAAATGGAGAAAAATATCTTGATGGTCTATTTTTTAAAACATTAAAACCAAACTGCAAAGCAGCTGTCTTTTTTCTTTTCTTTACTGACTTTCTATTATTCTTAATTAATTGATGTATTGTTGGCATGAATTTTACTTTTGATTTTTAAATTTTTATTAATGTAATAATTAGTTTAGCAAATTATTTTGTCTATGTCAACATGCTGGACAAATAAATCATATTTTGATATGATTATTACTATGTTCAGTGGGCACATTCTGCCCTCAAACCGAACACTGTGTGTAGTTTTCCTGCATTAAATGCAGTTTTTTTGTTAAATTTTTATTGAAATTTTCTAGTACAAATAATTTTAGTTTTCTACTTCTCTTTAAAACTTCATTTGGCGTGTAAAAGCCAAGACATTTGTATGGTTTGTTGTTTAGAATGTTCTGAACCCACCTTACTTTTCGTTCTGAGATTTTATCAATGTTGCAGCCTTTTTTAATAAATCTTCTAATCATTTGATTCATCTTTTCTACGGTTCCTTTTTCCCATGAGTGGTATGGATGACAAAAGAATATCATTCCTCCAATTATTTTAGACATCTGTTTGTGATGCCTGAAACAAATATCATTGTCTATTGTTAAAGTGTTGCAAAGTAATTGTCCTTGTCCAAAAACATTTCTTAAAACAAAGTTAATTGTTTCTACTTTTCTGTCAGATAGTTTAAAGATTAAAACATATCGACTTTTACGTTCCACAAATACCAGTAATGCTCCCTTCCCGTGTTTGCCAGAAACAATGAAATCAGCTTCCCAATCCCAATAATTCCTTCGTTTTAAGACTATTTTAGGCCTTTGATCAATAAATGTTCTATTCTTAATATCTGATCTAATTACTACAGGTCTTCTCTTTTTTCCTTGATACCATAGAAAGTCAATTAATCCTGCTCCGTGTGGACTTTTTAAATATTTGTAGATTGCATCTTTCCCTACATACGGAATATTTGTATCAATAAATTTTATTCTTCCAGCGATGTCTTCTGGAGACCAATATCTTTTTATTCTTTCTTCTACATAATCTTGGAGCAATCTGTCGAGTGCGATTTTCATTACCTGAAATCTGGCGCGCCATTTTCTTTGTTTGGCTTTGGCATGCGCTTTCTTAGCTGTGTAAATGCCTTTGACTGAGTTTAGTTTAATTTCATCTGACACACTACTTTTTGCTTTTTGCAACTTTTTTGCAATTTTACCATAACTCCAACCTTCAGACAACAATAATTCAATTATTACTCTGTCGTCGTATGTGAAATGCGACGACTTTTTTTGTAATTTTTTCGTTTTTTTATTTGTGTTTTTCATAGCTTTGATTATACATCAAAGCGTTCGGATTCAAAACAGAATTTGCTAGTGCCTTTTATATCAAAGGAGAACGTCATGTTATGGAAACTCGAACAAGTTACAGAATTCGCTGAGGTGAAGCATGCAGGCGTCGTTGAAGCAGAAAGTAAACGATGTGCCGCGACAAAACTCGGCTTACGTAAGCCTAGAAACTGCAACACGTACACCAACGGCGAAAACAGTTTCTTTATCAAACCCGAGGTCGTGCTAACCAAGCCTGAAGACTTGCTGGCGAAACAGTATTCGGCAAGTCCCAAGGGCGAATCGGTTTGATTTCTGAACTAACACAGGTTCCGTGTCGACTTTCGCGCAACGCGCATGTGTCGACACGGGGCTTTTTATTTAAATGATCCAATGCCACTATTATTGACACATTACTAGAATTCTACGACCGTTACTTTTTAGTAATAACATGAAAGAGATTAAAAAATCATTTGATTTCAAAATATTCCTTTAAATCCGCGTCATCTAAAATTTTTTCTATTTTAAATATTCTTATATTATCTCCCAAATCCTTTAACCAAAGTTTTAGCAAAACCGAAAGCTCTTTTTCAATATCATAAGGCGTAACCCAAATACTTTTCTGAACTTCAATAAAATGCATCGCCTTTAACTCCCTTCTTAACAAATCCCTGGCGTTTCTTTTCTTTTCTGAAATATCAAAAGCAACTGCCCACCAAAAACCTTTCCACTCCGCCTCTTTGCTTAGTTTTTCTATCAAAATATTTTTTATAATTTTTACTCGACCCTTTGTAGTAACATAAATTATATTTTCTTTTTCTTCAAAATATGAACTTCGTTTAAAATAAAACTTTTGTTCTGAAAAATGCTGATTAGCAGAATTACCATAACTAGTCTTTTTTATTATACTTTTTGGGTCAATGGCTAAAGTTGCAGTTAGATCCAAAACATCTAATGACACATCCTTCAGATACTCAAAAACTTTATTAGCAAAACCGTTTTTTCTGTTTCTCTTCTTATTTCTAATAATTTTTAATTTCTTTCCTTGGTTTTTATTTTGCATGATTAATCATTACTAAAATACCACGATCGTTACTTTTTAGTAATAAATAATGAATTTCTTTTTTAAACAAACTTACATTACAAACAAACTTACATTACAAACAAACTTTTATTATACTCCTATAATCAATCTAGAAAATAAATTTACAAAATATCCTATAATTGTTGGCCCGCCAAAAAATAAGAAAAATACTAACATAACTATACCATATTGTTGCAAAAGCATTTTAGCTTTAAAAAATTTATCTGGTAAAAAATGAAATAAAATCCATGAGCCATCCAAAGGTGGAATTGGAACTAAATTAAAAAATGATAAAACCAAATTAAGCTGTATAATCATCAAGAAAAAATTAATATAATCTTGAGGCAAAACATTACCAAAAAATCTTAAAATTAAACCAAAAATTAAAGCAATTGTAAAATTTGTTAAAGGTCCAACAATAGCAACTTTAAGCTCCCCCCATTTTTGATCACGGAAATTATAAGGATTTACTGGCACTGGTTTTGCCCAGCCAATAATTATTGGCACGCCAGAAAGAGTCAATAACAGAGGAAGTATCACAGAGCCAAAAGGATCTAAGTGCTTTATAGGATTAAACGTAAGCCTTCCTTCATACTTTGCTGTAGGATCACCCAAAGAAAAAGCCATATAGCCATGAGCTAATTCGTGCAATATTACAGAAAAAATTAAAATGATAAAATAAAAAATTGTAATTACGGGATCTAATGTAATCATAAGTTTATAATATCAGAGTATTGCAAAAAAGTAAAATATCTGATACAATAATATTATTAAATTGACTATTCAAAATTAATTTTTAAAAGATATGGAAAAAATTTGTAAAATCTGTGAAAAGAAATCATCAATGGGGGTTACTCTTGTTAAATTAAGAGGAAAATATAATCCTACAGCCAAAGTAAGAAAATACCCAAATTTACAATGGGTTAAACCAATATCTGGTGAAAATGCGGGTAAAAGGATTTTAGCTTGTGCTAAATGCATTAAAAGATTATCTAAAGTATAAAAATACAAATATAGAAAACAGCGTTAGTTTTTAGCTTCGGATTTATTTCTAAAACTAAAAACTAGCGCTGTTTTTATTTGCTACTTATACTGATTTTGTTAACTAAAATCTCTAAAAGATCTTTTACATTTTGCTGAGCCTCTAACTCCGTATTACTTGAAACAAATTTTTCCCATTGGTCTAAAATATCTTTATCATCTAAACCCCTTACTGCATTTTCAAGCTTTAATCTCTCATCAAATGAAACTTCTGATTTTGCCTTTAGAACTTTAGCTACGAAAAGCTGTGCAAAACTTACAACTTTTTCATTGATTTTTTGCGATTGTAACTGATTTTTTGTTGTATTACATTCCTTTAATTCGGAAAAATATAATATTCCAAAAAATATATTTGTTAAAATTAAAATAATAAAAGCTAAAGAAATTAAAATTTCTTTTTTATTATTATTAAACAAATTTTTTAATATTTGAATTTCTTCTGACATATTTATTGTTTTATTACTAATCTTTCTCTTTTCCTATCACGATAGAAATTATAAAAAAGCATTAGTATTACAACTATAAGTAATAATGTTTTCCAATCTATTATATTCAACCACCAATATCTTGTCTTTAACTCAATATTAATATGTACACCGCTTCCCTCTTTTACCGAAAAAGGTTTTCCATCATAACTTAAATATCCAGGGGAATCGACCTTTAAATAATAATACCCCTCAGGAACTAAAAATGAATAAGTTCCGCTTACATTTGTAACTTGTGGATTTTCTTGTTGATACTCACCAGCTGGCCAAAGTTCATATTGCTTTGTGCTTGGATTTTGCCAATACAATGACACAACTGCTCCAATAATTCTAGTCTCCTTATCACCATCTTTTTCATATACATAACCTTCTGGGTCTACTACTGTAACTAATTTTACTTCTTTTGAAATTGTTTCCAAAGAGCCATCTTTTTCATAATCAACAACTGTAATAATTTCATATTCACCATCTACAACAGGAGTTTGTATAACTGCAGTATAAACTCCATCTCCTGAATCTTGAAATTCAAACTCAGATATAACTAATCTTTTTTCTATTTCTATCACACTATCAGAAGAGCTTGATGTTTTTATATTAATATATTTATCTGATTTATTATCTAAACTATCAACTTTTGCACCTTCTATTGGAATTCTCTGCATAGGTGTCAATGAAGCTGTAAGACTTGGTGCTAAGAACAAAGGAGAAAGACTTAATGACTCTAAAGGTATATCTGTTGAAGATGGGCTTGGTTTTTTTGATTTAAATATAATATATCCTCTTACTTTTTTTACATTTCCATCAGTTTTGAAAACTAATTCTAAGGGGCTAGCAGTTAATGTCTTTATTTTTTGCTGAGCTTGCCCTTTATCATTTAGAGAAAGTGCAATATTGTAATCTATCAATCCCCCACCAGTTTTTGCAAAAATAATTTCTGATGGGATTTTTGATTTTGCATCAGGAGTTAATTTTGTAATAGGAATACCTTTAGCTGGTAAAAACTTACCTGGACTTATTTCAATTTTAGATAAGCCTAAAGTTTGAGTAAGATTTGGTAAACTTAAATTTGTATTTTTTATTTTTTGTAAATCTGTAATCTTATCAACCCCAACTTCATTAAATGTCTTCTTAAGCTCAGGAAATTTCTGCTCTAAAACTGCAATATCTTTTGGCAAAGGAGCTAAAACAAATTTCTTAATAGGCTCTTTTGGAAATATATTCCACTTACCAGAAAACACGCTTTGCGGTTCTGATGGCACCATCACAATTGGTTTTGGTAATTTCGCAATTTGATTATTTTGTTTATGAGGCAAGAATGGAATTAAAGAATAAAGACCTTGACCTATTTTATCTAATATTGGCACCTGAGCTACTGGCTTTTGTTCAACTGGCTCAAGATTTGGAACTAATAACTTAAAACCCTCCTTAATCCTATCAATTATAGGAGATAAAAAATTATTTTTTGGTTCAATTATAGATATCTGATCTTTTTTATCTACAGAAAAATTAAAAACAAAAACACTGCTTATATTTCCCGCCAAATCTCTAGACTGAATTTTTAAGCTATGATTCCCGACTAATAATTTACCTAATGTAATAAAAAATTCTCCATTCAAGTCTGCAGAAAAATTTCCATAACTATTATCTAAGAAAATATCAACAACAGCACTATTTTCTGTTTTACCAGAAAAAATCACTTCTTCATAATCAAAGTATTTTCCTTTCAAACCTTCTATTGTTAAACTTGGCTCTACAGTATCTAAAATTATACTATCTTTTATTATACTTGATTCAATATTATGATCTGTAAAGAATTTTACATAAACAAATTTCTCGCCATCAATATCTTGCAGTTGCCATATTTTGTTTTTAATAATTTTTTCTTTTTTTGCATCATGAAAATCAGAATAATTTGAAATTATCACATACTTACTATCATCACCTGAAACAAAAGTGAGTTCTACAGACTTTTTGTTTGTGTAATTAGCACCACCATTAATCAAAATACCCAATGGTAAACTGGGAGACGCATAACCACTACTACCTCCTCCGCCACCTCCATTATTATTTGGAGTAGTATTTCTACTTGAAGCTGGTCTCCAGTCTGTAGTTACATTACAATTATTACAAGAAAAATTAATAGTTCCAGAATTTTCTCCTACAGCAGTTCCAGTAAAAAGACCAGAAGAATTTATTGTAACTTCAGAGAAATCTATCCAACCCAAATTTTCTCCCCATGCATAACCAGATAAATTACCTTCTGAATCATTACTTACTCCGCCCTGCGTTGGAGATAGATTTATCCAACCATAATTACTAGACCAAGCATAACCACTCAAACTGCCATCTAGTACATGAATATTACCAGCTGAAGTTCCAAAATTTATATATCCTGCTTTATCAGACCAAGCATATCCTGAAACCGTACCATCAGCTGTAGATGCAAAAATATTGCTCCACATTCCGAGCAATATTATGCTTGATATTAATAATGCAAGAAAATATTTTTGCACAATTTTAAAATCTATTTTTTTGTTTCTTCTGGGGATTCTTCTTTAACAGGAGCTTGAACTGGAGTTTCTTGTTCAATACCAGAAAGCGGGTCTTTACCATTATTTAAATTATCAAGAACTTTTTTTATTTCTTCATTATCTGGATTCAATTTGGCAACTTTTTTAATAGCATCAATTGCTTTTGAATCTTGCCCTTGCTTAGAATAAGCTAATCCCAAAAAATATAATGCATTTGAATAATTTTCATTCAAAGTAATAGTCCTTTCAAATTCTTTTTGTGCATTTTTATAATCTTTATCTTGATAATACAAAAGACCGATTTGGAAAGAAAGACCTACATCATTTGGAGCATATTTCTTAGCTTCTTGAAGAGCGGGCATAACTTGGTCTGTCTTGCCTTGAGCTTGCAAAACCATAGCTAATTGAAATCTCGCAGAAGCATAATCAGATTTTAATTTTATAGCTTTGTCAAACTGCTCTTTAGCTGACAATAAATCTGCTTTTTTATCAGCTTCTGAATCTTTATCAACCCCATAAGCTTTTGTCAATAAAATTATACCTTTTTGAGTTATGTAATATGGATTTAAAGGATCTAAAGCAGAAGCTTTGTCATAACTTTCAATAGCCCAATCTTCAGTTCCAGGCACAAGACCAATTAAATTCTGATAAATAAGGCCTCTAATCGACCAATTAGATACATTGTTTGGATTTAAATCTGTTGCAATTTTAGCAGAACTAATTGTATTAGCAATATAAACCTGCAATTTTTCTTTTTCCTCATCAGATAAATCTTTCTTAGAAACTAGATTTGCCACATTAGCAATATATGCTTGCGACAAATTAGTAAAGTAAACATCAGAGTCTCTATTTTGAACAATTGCTTTCTCAAAATAATTTAAACCCATATTTAAATCACCTTTAGCATAAGCTGTAATTCCTTTATTAAAATTTACCTCAGCTAAATACCTTTGGCCTTCTAAAATACTTAGCCCCAGACCAAATATAAATACTAAAGTAAATATTAAGGTTACGCCAAGAGTCAAAAAAGATGAAGGCGAAAGATTATAATCTTTTTTTTCTGAAATCAATCCCACAAAACAAGCTATTAACAAGAAATAAACAAAATCTAATGTAAAATTTGAACTATATAAGAAATAAGAAACTGTTTGAGCTAAAAATGCAACAAAAACTCCAGCAGTAATAATTGATAAAGCCAAAGATTCCTTGTCTGAATTTTTAGACTTACCTTCTTTTATATTTTCAATACCTTTTATGAGAAAAATAACTCCATAAAAAATAACTAAAAATATTAGAGACAAAAATGCCAACGCCCCCAATACCCCAACATTAGTAAGAATTGTTAAGAATTTTGATGCACCAGAATCAAATCTCAAATTCCACAATTGACCATTATTAAAATCTTGTTCTTTATTTTTTGAAAATTCAAAAATAAATGTTCCAGGCCCAGAACCAAGAATAGGTCTTTCTTTTATGGTCTTTACAGCAATTTTTGCAGTTGATAATTGATTAAGATATATCTCAATTGGTTTCTGTGGTGATGGTATTATAGGTCTTATGATTATAAAAAATAAAGCCAAAACAAAAAAGAAAATAGGAATAGCTAACCATCTTAAATCAAAGGAATCTCTTTTAAACATTCCAAAAGCAATAAGTAAGGCAGAGCTTACAAGAAGCGACCACCACACTAAAGGGTAATTAATTAATAGCAAACAAACTAAAGCAACAGCTAAGCCAATACCAATAACAATTTTAAGCCACTTCTCTGATACAGTAATTATAAAAACAGTCATTAATGGAAGTAATATCGTAAGAATCATTCCAAAACTACCAATAGATCCTATTGTGTTGAATCCAGCACTCTTAGCAATGCTCAACGGTATAATAAAAAGCCCAAATAATTGCAAAACACCATAAATAGTGGCTATGATTGAAGATAAAAGCAAAATAGTTAAAGATATAAATATCTCTTTTTTAGAAAATAAATTCGATATTACTAAATATATAAGCACAAAACCTGTTAACGTTAAAAAACTTTCAGATGTTACTCTTGGCCAACCCCAAAAGCTTCCATATTTATCCTGAGAAAAAATTGTAGAAATTAAATAAATTAAATAAAATACAGCGATTGCAATATGAGTTTTATTGAAAGCAAAAGAAAACTTACCAGAAATTAAGATTTTTATCATCTGCGCAAACAAAGATAAAAACACCAACAAAACCATTACAGCTTGTTTATTAAAATCCAAAACATCAGAAGTTATGGGTAAAAATAATATTGGGACTATTGCAATTAAAATATATAAACTATATTTTGATATGAGTTCGCAAATTCTTACAACCCTCGAAAATTCTTTTGCCATATTTTTAATTAA
>CAINWR010000062.1 GCA_903854535.1 Candidatus Staskawiczbacteria bacterium
CCCTTGGAATTTCTTGGCGGAAACCAATGCCGAGGGGCGAAGCCCCGAGGCAACTTCTTTAACAAATTCGGAATGGTGGACCCGGGGAGAGTCGAACTCCCGTTCTGGCAATGCGAATGCCATGTACTACCAACTATACTACAGGCCCATAATTTTATTTACTAATACAATCTTTATCAACTATAAATATTACGTTTTTATGATTTTGCAAAATTGAAGCTGGGTTTTTTATAGAAACTTTTCCTAAAATCGCATTTAAAACAGCTTGCTGTTTATTTTTACCTGAAGCTAATAGAATAATCATTTTAGCTTTCATTATAGTACCAATTCCCATTGTTACGGCTTTAGTGGGCACATCTTTTTTATTTGTAAAAAATCTTGAGTTATCTCTTATAGTTGTTTTTGTTAAAGAAACTTCTCTAGTTTTTGATTTAAAACTTGAATATGGTTCATTAAAACCAATGTGCCCATTTCTACCAATCCCCAATATTTGTAAATCAATTCCATGAACTTTTATTATTTCTTTTTCATAGTCTAAGCAGGATTTAAAATCAGTAGGAAAAAATGTATTTTTTAAATTAATATCAACTTTATCAAATAAATTCTTTCTCATATAAGAGTGATAGCTTTGTTTATGAAAATTATCTAAGCCAATATATTCATCTAAATTA
Organism: Candidatus Staskawiczbacteria bacterium; assembly: GCA_903854535.1. Lineage (GTDB taxonomy): Bacteria > Patescibacteriota > Minisyncoccia > Minisyncoccales > Staskawiczbacteraceae > XYB1-FULL-32-11. The sequence goes on from CAINWR010000062.1 coordinate 672, forward strand.
AAAGTCTTAATATTTTTAAAGCTTATTTTATTTTCTTTGTAATTACGTGCAATCAATTCATAAGTTTTTTGAGGAGTCGATCCTGTAGCTAAACCCAAAACTGCTTTTGGATTATTTTTTAAAAAACTCAAAATAATTTCTGATGCTCTTTTTGAAACTTGGTTGTAATCTTTCTCGATAAAAATTTGCATAATTTATTATTTAAATTTTTCAAACTTATAAACCTCCAGCCAATTACTCAAAGATGATTTTGTTCCATATCCTGAAATTTTCTGCTCAGGCACCATACCAGCTCTTAAATCAAGCAATGCCTTTGCAAGTTTTACAAAATTAGTTCTTTTTAATTGTGATAAATGAACTTTTATTGCACTAACTTTTTTATTAAAAGATTTTCTATTTAAAGGAACAATAAAATTAAATTCAGATCCAGAAAATACAGACCAAGGAATTTCATAAAAAAATAATTGAATTGGTTTATTTTCTTCTTTTATTGCTTTTAATATTAATTGAGTTAAAAGTCTATGGCGAGGATGAAGATCATGCTTGTTGGGTAAAAATATAATACTTGGTTTTTCTATTTTTATTAATTTTTTTATTTTACTAATATCTTTTTCCTTATATTCTTGCTTGTCTGATTCATAAGTTAAAAGTTTTAAAAATACTGTTTTTTTTGATCCTAAAATATTACTTTCTTGCTTCATTTCTTTTTCTCTTGTCAAAACTGCTTTTTCTTTTACTAGCTCATTATTAACTCCTCGCCAACCAGTGTATGCGCAAACAGAAATTAAAATATTTTTTTCAGATAAATGACTTAAAAATCCACCAGCTCCAATGCTCAAGTCATCTGAATGTGGAGCAAAAGCTAATATTTTTTGCTTTTCAATTCCATTTATAAATTTAACATTTGCAAGAAATTTTTTTGATGGATTCCCATATAAATATGGCATAAAATTATATACTCATTAGTATTGCTCCAACTGATATTAGTAAAGCTCCAAAACCAGTTTTTAAAGTTAATTTCTCAGCTAAAAACAATACAGCAAAAATTAATACAAATACAACACTTAATCTATCTAAAGCAGCCACCCCAGAAGCAGGGCCATATCTCAAGGCAAAAAAATAACAAAGCCATGAAAGAGCGCCAGCAACTCCAGATAAAACAATAAATAAAAATAATTTACTATTTATTGTGCTCAATAAACTAAATTTACCTAAAGATAAAGTTACTAGGGAAAGAAAAACTGCCATCACAATCGCTCTTACAGTTGTAGCTAAAGTTGAATCAACTCCAGATATTCCAACTTTGCCAAATATCCCCACCAAAGCTGCAAACATTGCAGATAATAATGAAAATATAATCCAATTTTGCATAAAATTATTTTATTTATTTTTATA
>CAINWR010000063.1 GCA_903854535.1 Candidatus Staskawiczbacteria bacterium
AGAAGGTATTATATCCATTTATTTTATTAATTCTTTTTGCGGGGTTTTTTGCAGGAGGATTTTTTGTTGGAAAAAATGATGTTGTATGTAAAGTTTGCAAGCCAGAAGAAATAGATTTTTCATTATTTTGGGAAGCTTATGATAAATTATCTTCAAATTTTGTAAATCCAGAAAAAATAGATAATCAAAAAATAATTTATGGAGCTATCAAAGGAATGGCAAAAAGCTTGGATGATCCATATACAAGTTTTTTTGATCCAGAACAATCAAAGCAATTTTATGATGACTTATCAGGTTATTTTTCTGGAATTGGAGCTGAAGTTGGTATCAAAAAAGATCAGTTAACAATTGTATCTCCTTTACCTGGCACACCAGCAGAAAAAGCTGGTTTAATGCCCGGAGATATTATTGTAAAAATTGATTCAAAAGATTCTTTATATATGACAACTGATGAAGCAGTAAAATTAATTAGAGGTACAAAAGGTACAGCAGTTGTGCTTAATATATTTAGAGAAGGTTGGTTAAGTGCAAAAGATTTTACAATAATAAGAGATACAATAAAAGTTCCTTCAATGGAATGGAAATTAATTGATGAAGATATTGCATATATTCGTATATTTCAATTTGATCAATCTTTATCAAATGACTTTAAAAGATCTGCAATGGAAATAATAAATTCTCCAGTTAAAAAGATCGTTATTGATTTGAGAAATAACCCAGGAGGTTATTTGGAATTATCTCAGGAGATAGCTGGATGGTTTTTAGATAGAGGTCAAGTTGTAACAATTGAAAATTTTGGTAAAGATAAAAAAGAGGAATTTTATAAAACCAATGGTAATGCAAATTTTGTAAATTACCCAGTAGTTGTGCTTATAAATAATGGTTCTGCATCAGCATCTGAGATATTAGCAGGTGCTTTGAGAGATAATAGGGGTATAAAATTAATTGGAGAGAAATCTTTTGGCAAAGGCTCGGTGCAACAATTATTAAATTTGCAAGATGGTTCATCAATTAAAATTACAATTGCAAAATGGCTTACTCCAAAAGGTGAATCTATTTCTGAAGTTGGTTTAAGTCCAGATATAAAAGTAGAATTAACAGAAGAAGATTTAGAAGCAGAAAAAGACCCTCAATTAGATAAAGCCCTTGAAATTATTCAGACTTTAAAGTAAGATATATTATAATAAATTAATTAAACAATTATGAAAGTAATATTACTACAAAATGTTGAGGATTTGGGAAAAAAATATGAAGTTAAAGAAGTTAAAGATGGTTATGCTAGAAATTTTTTAATACCACAAAAATTAGCAAAACCAGCTAATGCTCAGGCTTTAAAATGGCTTGATAGTCAAAAAGAGGTGATTGCTAAAGAAGTTGAGGAAGAATTAAAGAAAGCTCAAGAATTAGCATCAAAATTAGATGATTTAGATGTAGAAATATTTGTAAAAGTAGGAGATGAAGGACAATTATTTGAATCAATTAATTCTCAGAAAATAGTTGATAAATTAAAAGAAATGGGTTTTGAAGTTAAAAAATCTCAAATTGATCTAGAGGGTAATATAAAACAAACTGGAGAATTTAAAATCAAAATAAACTTAGAACATAATTTGGAAGCAGAAATTAATTTATCTGTATTAGGCGAAGAATCTACAAAAACAAAAGAAGAATAAACATTAAGCCGTCGAGTTCTGCTCGGCGGTTTTAGTTTGTTTTGAATCATTTATATTTTGTGATATAATAGAAAAATAAATTTTAAAATAAAATTATTATGAAATATATTTTTGTTACAGGTGGGGTTATGTCTGGAGTAGGAAAGGGGGTGGCAACAGCTTCTATCTCCAAGATATTACAATCACGTGGTTTTAGTGTCACTGCAATCAAAATCGATCCATATGTAAATGTCGATGCAGGAACAATGAACCCAACAGAACATGGAGAAGTGTTTGTTTTAGATGATGGTATGGAGTGTGATCAAGATATGGGAAATTACGAAAGATTTTTAAGTACAAGTTTATCTCGTGCCAATTATATGACTACAGGAAGTGTGTATTTATCTGTAATTAATAAAGAAAGATCTATGGGCTATGGAGGAAAATGTGTAGAAGTAGTTCCTCAAATTCCCTTGGAAGTTATAAACAGAATTAATACTGCAGGCAAAAAAGCTAAAGCAGATGTTGTAGTTATAGAGATTGGTGGCACTGTAGGTGAATATGAAAATTTACTTTTTTTAGAAGCAATTAAAATACTTAAGTTGAAAAATAGGAATGATATAATTACTGTTTTGGTAAGTTATATTCCAAGTTTAGGAGCAGGGGGGACAGAATTAAAGACTAAGCCAACACAGCATGCTGTAAGGAACTTAAATTCTGTAGGCCTTCAACCAGATATTGTTTTAGCTAGAGCAAATGTTCCTTTAGATCAGAAAAGGAAAGAAAAAATTCAGTTTATGTGTGGTTTAGAAGAAGGCGATGTGATCTCAGCTCCAAATATAGAAAGTATTTATGAGGTTCCTTTGAATTTTGAAAGAGATAATATTTCAGATAGGATCTTAAAGAAATTGCATTTAAGACCAAAAAACAAAGATATGAAAGAATGGAAAAATTTTGTTGATAATATAAAAAATCCTAATGGAGAAGTTAAAATTGGAATTGTGGGTAAATATTTTGGATCAGGAGATTTTATGCTTACAGATTCATATATATCTGTAATCGAATCAATAAAACATTCAGCTTATTATTTCAAAAAAAAGCCAATTATAGAATGGCTTGATTCTGATGAATATGAAAAATATCCAGAGAAATTAAAGGAGCTCAAAAATCTTGATGGTATAGTAGTTCCAGGTGGATTTGGCAATAGAGGTATAGAAGGCAAAATAAGTGCAATAAAATTTTGTAGAGAAAATAATATTCCATATTTTGGTCTTTGTTATGGAATGCAATTAGCCACTATAGAATTTGCTCGCAATGTAGCTGGTATAAAAGATGCTAACACTACTGAAGTAAATCCTAAAACTAAAAATCCAATTTTTGATTTAATGCCAGAACAAAAGGCTCTTATGCAAGAACAAAGATATGGAGGGTCTATGCGCTTGGGAGCATATGATTGCAAACTTATTAAAAATACCAAAGCTTATAATGCATATAACCAAGAAGTTATCTCTGAGAGACATAGGCATAGATTTGAATTTAATAATGATTATAGAAAGGTTTTAGAAGAAAAAGGCTTGCTTGTTTCAGGTATAAATCCAGAAAGAGATTTAGTAGAAATTATAGAACTTAAAAATCACCCATTTTTTGTGGGCACACAATTTCACCCAGAATTTAAATCTCATCCATTAAAACCCCATCCACTATTTAAAGAGTTTATAAAAACTGCAATTAAAATTAAGTAACTAAAAATCCCGATTAACGGGACTTTAGTTTATTTTTTAGCTTTGCTTTTTGGTTTTTCTGTAACTGCTGATGGTTCTACGCTCACAATTTTTACCATTCTTTGTTTGCCGTTGAAAAGATCTTTGTTCTTAGTAGAAAATTTGACAACACCATCTTTCATAGCAAATATAGTATCATCAGAACCAAGTTTTACATTTTTGCCTGGAATAAATCTTGTCCCTCTTTGCCTTACTATTATATTACCTATTTTTACTATTTGTCCTGCAAATTTTTTAATTCCAAGTCTTTGAGCTGCAGAATCTCTTCCAAGGCGGGTTAAGCCAGATGATTTAGTTTTTGACATGTTATCGTAGTTGAAAGTTTATCAAGTTGAAAGTTCGTAAAGTCGAACTTTATAACCTTATAACCTTAAAAACTTTATACCTATTCTTATGTTAGCAAAAATTTCTGAATTTGTCAAAGCCAATAGAGGTAATATTATACTTTTTGTAATAGTACTGTTGTTAGTATTGTTTTCTTTTGCATGCGGGTTTATAATAGGAAAATATTCAACTAAACCGCCAATAATTTTATGAAAATTCCACAACATATAGTTTTGTTCCCAGATGGCAATAGGCGCTGGGCAAGAGAAAAAGGATTAGAGACATTATTGGGCCATAAAAAAGGTTATGAAAACTTGCTTGATTTTTCAGAATGGTGCAAAAATAGGGGAGTAAAGACTCTTACTGCTTTTGGATTTTCTACAGAGAATTGGAATAGATCAAAAGAAGAAGTAGATTATTTAATGAAACTTCTTGAAAGTTATTTGCGCGATAATCTTGATAGTTATAATAAAAATAATACTTGCGTTAGAGTAATAGGTCAGAAAGAAAGATTGCCAGCTAGCTTGCAGGAAGCTATAAAAATCACAGAAGAATCTACAAAAAATAATAAAGATTTGTTTTTAAATTTGGCAATAAGTTATGGTGGAAAATGGGATATATTAAATGCAGTTAAGAAAATTATAAAACAGGGGATTGATCCAGAGCAAATTACAGAAGAATTATTTAATAATTATTTATCTACAGCAGGCCTTGTAAATCCAGATTTAGTTATAAGAGCAGGTGGAGAAATGAGAATGTCTAATTTTGTGTTATGGCAATCAGCTTATGCAGAACTTTATTTCTGTCCAAAATATTGGCCAGATTTTACAGAGCAAGATTTAGATTTAGCTTTACAGGAGTTTGATAAAAGGTCTCGTAGATTTGGTAAATAAAATTTTATTGTGCGACAATTATGTTTGACTTTAATTTAAAAAAATATAATAATTAAAATAGTACTTTTTTGGTTTTACATGTCAGGAGGATGCAGAGATGATTAGTTCTTCTAGTGATTCTTGTGAATTTGTGATTGGGCAGAGGGTTACGCCAGAACAACTTGGCAAATTAGGCTATGCTAAAATGCCAATTCGATCAGGTGATGGAGAGGTTATTATGATGAAAGGGATTGTGGAAAATGGAAGATCAAGAATATCAAAGATTTATCTTAATGATCAAGGTGTTATTACGCGAATAGTGTAAAATACTTTTTTGATTTTTTTTGGGGTTGTCTTCGATACTCACAGCGCCTTGCTTGCAAGGCGTTTTTATTTGTGGAATTAAAAAATGGGCGAATATTACACCGCCCATTGCATTTTTTGTGGACACAAATCATCTTGCCCAGCTTGGATTTCCCATAGTCTCTACGAACTCTCGGCAATCCAAGTTTCGTTGCTCGGTCTGACGGATCTTAACTTTTTTGAGTTTGGTTCTGCATTTAGGACAGAAGCGTTCGCCATTACTCAAAAAAGTTTCTGAGCACTCTAATCCGAGGCAATGTCGTATTTTAGGTTCTGGCTTTGGCACTCGAGTAGCTACGCCATTTATATTGGCAATCATATACTCGGGCGAATTCCGTTTTTTCCCCATTTCGTAATCCTTCACAAAAAGAAGTTTGTTAATAGAAAGACCTAAATTAATGTTATTACTTTTAAATTTTTTGTCAATTATGATTTATATTTTTAAGGTTTTTGCAAGAGTAGTTGCATCTTCTATCCATTTTGATTGTCTTGGCTTTTCTTTATATTTTACAGCTGATTTATGAATTTCAAGTAATTGCAAAAATTCATTTCTTTTCCAATTAATTAAAGATTTACCTTTGTTGTTATAAATTATTTCTACGGCTTTTTGCCATAAATTAAAATCATTTTTCTTTTTTCCGGATAATTGATTTTTCCTAAAATATGGAATAATTTTTTCTTTTATATCATCAATTTTTTGTACTGAAAACCTTGCTTGATCTTTACTAATATTAATTTTGCCACATTTTAATTCATTTCCAATTTTGTTTAAAATATCTATTTTATCTTTTGAGCTAGTTATAATAAATTGAGTATTCCAACGATAATATGTAGGAGAACCAGTTCTTTTGTGTCTTGTATCTTTACGAAATTGCAAATCAAAACACCCATATTCATTAACTAATTCTGATATATTAAATTTTTTATTTTCTGTAGCCATATTTTTATATTTAGATTTATATATTTTATAAGTTGATTATAGCAAAAAATTAATTATGCGACAAGCCATGAAATTTCTTATGAATATCTCTAAGTCTTTTATTTGTAACGTGTGTATAAATTTGAGTTGTCATAATGCTTTTGTGACCCAAAAATTCTTGAATAGTTCTTAAATCAACTCCTTGAGTTAAAAGATCTGTTGCATAAGAATGACGCAAAGTGTGGGGAGTTGTAAAAAATGGAATTCCAGATAAAATAGCATATTTTTTTACAATACGCTCCATAGAGCGCGAAGTTAGTCGCGAAGAGTTGATGTTTGTATCGTCTTTTTTTGCTCTAAAATTAATAAAAAGAGCTTTATCTTTACTTTTCCTAATTGCTAGATATTTCTTTATCCAACTTAAAGCTCTATTTGAAAAATAAACTGTTCTTGGAGTACCACCTTTGCCAATTATCCCAAGTTCAAGGTCCTCTTTATTTTTAAGATTGGCAAACTGCTCAAAATTAAGCGCTGTTAATTCAGCAATTCTAAGTCCAGTTGAAAATAAAGTCTCTAAAATAGCTCTATCCCGCAAGCCAGATGGGCTATCTATATTTGCAGATGAAAGAAGCTTTTCTATCTGCTCTAAACTAAGGAACTTTACGGTTTTTTCAGCTTTATCGGCCCTAGGAAGGGTTATTTTATCTGGGGGTAGGCAAAGTATGTCTTTGGCCACAAAATAGCCTAAAAATGCCCTTAAAGCTATCAAATAATAGTGTTGGGTAGATTTTTTAAGGGTTTTACCAGTTTTGGCATCTTGGTGACGAGAAAGGTATAATCTATAGTCCCAAATGTGTTCCTGAGTCAGTTGATGGGGAAGTAAGCTCTGCAAATTAGCTGATCTAAGCCAAAAGAAAAATTTTTCTAAATAAAATTTGTAATTTTTTTGTGTGTTGTCACGCAAACCTTTTTGCACTTCACAATAATCTAAAAAATCTGAAAGATGATTTATTATTGGTTTTAATGATTGATTCATTTATTTTTCAAATTTAAGGTTTTTTTCATTGTTTTACCAAAGCAATCCCTTTCAAAAACATCAACTAAGTCTTGCCCAAGGACTTATGTCGCTTTACCTACATTTTGCGACATATGTCCTGTATAGTTATAATATTATAAATATAAGGCCATGTCAATTACCCCTACTTGTGGATAAAGACATTATTTTTCAAAAAAAAGACGTACCTTATATCGTCTTTTTTTGTCTGAATTATTGAATTTTTGGTAGTTGGCAAGCTTCAATGCATTTTTGAGCTTCAGGGGAAAGAGTTGGGTTTTGAGAATTTAAAGAGTCAAGTAAAGATGATGACTGACTTGTTTTGTTTGGAAAAAATATTGAATCAATTATATTTGAAAAATAATTTTTTATTTTTTCTGCAAGAGTTTGAGAAATTTTTTCTTTTTGTGTTTCAATTGCAGATCCAATTTCTTGGTTTATAGTACCTGTTTTGCTATCCACTTCCCTACCAATAGCAGGATATACCTTTTCTTGCAACCAATCTGTAGTTTTTGAGGTATAAGGCTCAGCCTTCTTTTCAATCCAAGAATAAGTGTTTTGACCCAAAGATCTAGCGCCTGGCTGTTGACTTATTACTACAACCCCCAAAATTATTGCAATAATTATAAGATTTTTAATCATTTTTTATTAATTTTTAAAAGTAATTAATTTGTCGCACAATAAAATTATAAAAGATTAATTGCATCTTTGATTCTTTGCAAGGTTTTTTCTTTACCAAGAATTTCTGCTATTTCAAATGGGCTAGCTGAGGCTTTCTTCCCCGAAAGTGCTACGCGTAATGGCCACATCACAAAACCTTTATTATTTTCTGGATAATTTTTTTTAATATTAAATTTTAATATTTCTGGAAATAAAATTTCTTCCATCTTTTTGATATTCCATTCCCCTGCCCCATCATCTAACTTGCTTAAAATATTGTCGCACAATAAAAGTGAGTCCTTAATATCTGTATCACTCATTTTTTGCCATTGCAATAATTCTTTTTCATAAGTTAATTTATCTTTAAAGAAAAAATCTGTAAGCTCAACAATTTCTGAAAGTTTTTTTAGTCTTTCTTTATATGCAGAAATTATTTTTTCTAATTTTAATTTTGTTATTTCTTCACCTGTTGAAACAATTTTTTGATCTCCATTAAATTTTTCTAATAATCCAGCCTCAATTAAATATGGTAGGCAAAGCTCTGTTAATTTTTCAATTGATTTTTCGCGAATATAATAACCATTTATATTATCTAATTTTTGAATGTTAAAAACAGCTCCAGCTTTTTGTACTTTTTCTAAAGAAAATTCTTTTTCTAATTCATATAAAGAAAATATTTCTCGCTCTGTACCAGGATTCCAGCCTAGTAATGCAATAAAATTAATTATGGCTTCTGGTAAATAACCTTTTTTGATATAAGATGCTAAAGCAACATCATTTTTTCGCTTAGACATTTTGCTTCTATCTGGATTAAGTATCATTGGACAATGAGCATAAATTGGTCTTGGAAAACCCAAAGCTTCTTGAATTAAAATTTGACGAGCAGTATTAGATAAATGATCATCTCCACGAATTATATGACTTATTTTCATTTCATAATCATCAACTACTACTGTAAAGTGAAATAATGCTGTTTGTAAATTTTTAGCAATAACAATGTCGCCTAATAGCCCCATATCAAATTCAACTTCTCCACAGATTAAATCATGAAATTTTACTTTTTTCTTTTCCACCTTAAAACGTATTACAGATTTTTTGCCTTCTGCTAAATTTTTTGCAACTTCTTCTGATGATAATTTACTACATTTACCATCATAAATAGGAGCTACACCACGAGTCATTTGATCTTGACGTTTAGCCTCAAGCTCTTCTTCGCTACAAAAACAATGATATGCCTTGCCTTCATTTAAAAGTTTTTTTATATATTTTTCATAAACATCTGCTTTCTGTGATTGCTTGTATGGTCCAAATTTACCTCCAATATCTGGTCCCTCATCCCAATTTGTACCAAGCCATTTTAAATCAGCAATTATTTCATCAGTCCACTCTTGTTTAGACCTTTCTAAGTCTGTATCTTCTATACGCAAAATAAATTTACCATTATTTTGTTTAGCAAAAATATAATTATACAAAGCCACTCTTGCTGTGGCAATGTGCATGGGGCCAGTTGGTGACGGTGCAACTCTTGTCCTCACTTCCCCACTTTCGCTATTCAAATTATTTTTTTCTTTTTTAAACATATTTTTAAAATTATTTACTTTTTTGTTTCTGGATATTTAAATGTCATATAAAAATCATTACCGTTATATTGTTCTAGATTTGTGAATAAATCTAGAATTACATCATCTGTAACATCTTGTTTTAATCTAATTATCAATGCATGATCAAAACCAATATTCATAAGAACGTCTTTTAATTCTCTAAATTTTTTTTCTTTACTTTTTACAACAGTATGCTTGCCAGTAGTTACATCAACAGCATAATTTTTCCCATTAAATCTAAATACATTATCTATAGCTAAAAGTTTATCAAGTAATACATCAACAGGAAGATCTTGTATATTTATACCTTTTTCTTTTAATTTATTATAAACCAAATTATATCTATTAGGTATTTTATCTTGTGCAAGGCTTAATACCTGTTCAGCAGTAATACTTATCGGTTCTGCTTCTACCCCTATTTCTTTAGATCTATCTAAAACTTCCCGCATTCCTTCTTCTGCTTTTATGGATTGATTATTGGTAAAGTTTGGAGTAAATTTTGATTCTAGTTTATTTTCTTGAAACATTAGAATTTTATTATTTATCATAATATATTATTAAAATGTCCTCAACCCCTTGACAAGCCTTCTTAATTATGCTATAATTAATATAGGAAAATAAAAGAAGTTTGTGGATTGGTTCTTGCCACAAACTAATAGTTCTTTCAACGGGCTAGCGATATGGCAATCGCTACATAAGAACGCCTATTACTTCTTGAAAGGAGGTTGCCATGAGTTCGTATTTTGAAAAAGCGATTGAGGGACTTGAAAAGATCGCAAAGAAAAGTAAGGTTGTGGTTGAAGACCTCGTGTGCATTGAACCCGTTGGCGGAAAGGAGGTGAAGTGCTATTATTTCAATTCCGATGGCGACATGGAGGTTTGCGATATGCCTGAACTCGCTGAGGGAGAGCTCACAGCAATTGCAATCCTTGGAGCTAACGGCGCTCTGCGGTTTACGCAAGATACAAGAACCGCAGGGCAATTTTCTCACCTGGATGGTGAGGAATTTCGGGGAAGGTGGCAAGAAGTCACCAAAAAGATTGCAACAGATCGTCAGGAAAAAGCCGTTCAAGCGTGGCTTGCTCGTCACACTGAGGACGGCGTTGAGTTGGCTGCCACATACACGACGGGGCCGAAAATCGAAACAACGGCTGGGGTGGTCAGTCTCTGCACGGAAGCAGAGAGACCGTTTCGTAAATTCTTTTTTTCGCCAAAAACTGGGCGACCAGTGCTATTCTAATAGTGCTGTAGTAAAAAGTGGGGCGAGGTGTGGACATTTAAATGTCACACACCTCGCCAGAAAGTTTATTGGCTTTAAAAAAGTCTTTTTTATTTGAAAAAAATACGAGATTTATCTTAACGTATGTTAGCATTAATCATTTCATATTAAACAAAAACAACCTCGGTTTGAGATTGATTTTTTTTGTTTAGAAATTTAAATATTCTAATATTTCGCGAGCTACGGCACGAGCTGCAAGTGGCTTGGAAAATCTTAAAGCCTCAGTTTTCATTTGCTCTAACACTTGAGGATGAGCAAATAAATAATGAATTTTTTCTAAGAAAAAGTTTGGTGTTAAATTTGTTTGTTCAAGCACTAGAGTTGATCCAGTTTGCGCATAAGCATATGCGTTTTTGGCTTGGTGGTTAAAAGAAGCTGTAGGCAGTGGTACCAAAATACTTGGAATACCTTTGGCTGATAATTCAAAAATTGATCCTGATCCAGATCTTGAAATTGCAAAATTAATAGCACTATAAACAGCTCTTAATTTTTCTTCATCTAAAAATCCCAATGCATGATAATATTTTTCTAATTCTTTATTAATTACTACTTCTGATTCTGTGATTACACTATGTAAATTGTTTTTTCCTGTAATATGAATTATTTCAAAATCCTTTAGCAATTCATTTAAAATTCTCAAAACAAAATCATTTATAAATTCTGCACCAAGTGAAGCTCCCCAAAATAAAATTATAGGTTTTTCTAATGTTAAGTTAAGCAAATCTTTGGCTGTTTCGATATCTCCATCAAGTAATTCTTTTCTAATTGGATTACCAGTTAAGATAACTTTATCTAAATCAAAAAATTCTGTTTTGGGAAATGAAATAAAAATTTTTCTTGCCCATTGCGATACTATTCTATTTGATATCCCTGGTGCTACATCTGATTCGTGCAATAATACAGGAATATTTAAAGATTTTGCACAATAACATACAGGTAAAGATCCAGTGCCTCCTTTGCTTAATATTAAATCAGGTTTTATTTTTAAAAGTAAATAAAAACTTTTGATAAAATCAATTGGAATTTTAAATAAAATATCTGCAAAATTTTCTATAGCAAAATATCGTCTTATTTTTCCTCCAGGAATATTTGCAATTTGTACATCTTCTTGTCGTAATAAAATCTCAGCAAATTCATCTTTTGGGCCAATATAAAACAGCTCAAGATTCTCCTTGATTGTCATTCTTCTTAATTCTCTAATTATTGCAACTAATGGGAAAACGTGTCCACCTGTCCCCCCACCTGTAAAAAGTATTCTCATATAATTATTTTATCATAATTAGCTGTTTTTGGAAATATTTAGTAATAGGCCAACTCCTGCAAGTTCAGTTAATAAGTGTGACCCTCCATAACTAAAGAACGGTAAAGGAATACCGGCTAAGGGCCAAATTCCAATGGAAGAACTTATGTTTATAAAAGCTTGTAAACTTATCCAAATAACAATTCCAAGCGCTGTAAGTTGAGAAAATTTATCACTTGAATGATTGGCAATTTTTATTCCGCGCCATAAGAAAAATAAAAATAAAGAAATTAAAATTACACAACCAAATATTCCTGATTCTTCTGCGATAATTGGAAATATAGAATCAGTCATTGCTTGAGGAATATAACCAAATTTTTGGCTTGACATACCAATTCCTTTGCCCCAAAAACCACCTGATCCTATAGCAATTAAAGATTGTTTTATCTGAAATCCAGCACCCAGAGGATCTGTTTCTGGATGTAGGAAAATTGAAAATCTCTCCCATCTGTATGGTTCAAATCTGATAAATAGCACTAAACCCATTATTGCTCCCAAAAAAGTTAAAATTGTGTGCCAGAAAGGAGTTTTCGCAATAAAATATAAAGCTACTAAAGTTAATCCTATAATGCCAAGAGTGCTTAAATCACTTTGTTTTAACATGATAAAAGAAATTACTCCTGATAATACAACAAATGGCAAATAAAGATTTAAAAAGTTATAATATCCAGTTTTTGCAATAGCTATAACTCCTTTTTCTTTGCGATCTTTGGTTCTATTTGATAGCCAAGATGACAAATATATAATTGATGTAAGTTTTAAAATCTCAGAAGGTTGAATAACTATACCATAAAACACTAACCATCTTTGTGCTCCCCAATAATTTTTTCCAAAAAATAAAACTAACAATAAAAGAATAAATGTTAATATTAACCCCCAAGGAGCTAATTTTTTTATATAATTTAGTGGAATGAAAAATACAATAATCGCCAGGATTAAAGCTGGCACAAAACTTTTGAGTTGGTGCATTGTGTAATAACTTGTATTGCCAAAATCTTTTAGAGAAGCTGGTGCTGATAATGTAGAAAGAAACAAAAAGCCTAATAT
>CAINWR010000064.1 GCA_903854535.1 Candidatus Staskawiczbacteria bacterium
ATTAGATAAGCAACAACTCATAATTCAAATCAAAGCTAAAATTCAAGAACTAATGCAACAATTAATATTGCTACTTCAAGAGCGAATTAAAAGTAAATAGTGTAAAATAAATATGCCTGTGGATATTTATTTGTTGTAATTATTATTTTGTTGTATAATAAATTAATAAGAAATAAAAAAATGGATTTTGAATCTATAATAAAATCTGGTAAAGATAAAAAGCTTTTATTGGATATTGTGTTGTATATATCTATATCAATTTTGGTTTCTGCAATTTTGCTCTATTTTATTTTCTTGGTAAAAATATCTTCTCAGAAAAATGAAATTACTAAGTTTGATAAGTTGTTTCTTGAGGTAGGCACAATAGAACAAAAAGAAAAGGAAGCTAAAATATTTGTTTATCAGAAAAAAATCAATGATTATGCAAAACTTCTTGCTGAGCATAAATCTTCTTTAAATGTTTTCAATTTTCTTGAAAGTCAAACAATGCCAGAAGTATGGTTTTCTAGAATTAGTTTGTCTGAAGAAGATACTAGTATAGTATTATCTGGAGAAGCTGGCAATATGGATGTTTTAAGTAGGCAAATTTCAAATTTTGAGAAAAATAATTATGTTAGCAATATTGCAGTGCTTAGTTCTTCTATATCAGATTCTGGTAGAATAAAATTTAATCTAACTCTCAATTTAAAAGATGAGTTATTTGTACCAAATTTTGAGGACATTGCTTCTGAATAGCAATTTAAAATAATTTAAGAAAATATAGATTGTATTTTTATGGTAATAAATAAATTTTTAATTATAGTTATAATTTTGATAGCATCTGGTTGTTTGTTTTGGTTTTTGGTTATGCCACAATATAATCAATTTAAAGTATTACAATCAGAGTTAATTATAAAAGAAGCTGAATATAATGCAAAATATGCTTATTATGCTGAGGTTTTAAGATTGTTTTCTGAATTAGAAAAGAAACAAGAAGGTTTAAGTAAAATTGACAAAGCTTTGCCAGATGAAATTTCTCTATCTCCGATAATATATTTTATTCAAAAAAAGACACAAGAGTCAGGATTAATAGCTAAAGATTTATTTTTTACAAAGATATCTAATAAAGACAATAAGGAATCTATAAAAGATATTAATTTTTCATTAAGCGTAATAGGGAGCTATACATCGTTAAAGAATTTCCTTTATGCGCTTGAGAGATCAGCTAATTTATTTGAAACAAGGTCTATTTCTTTTAGTTCTTCTTCTATGTCTAATGCCACAAGTAAATCAAGTCAAACATATTCATTTTTATTAGATATAAAAACAAACTCATATTAATTTATTAAATTATGGCCATAGTCTTTGTATCACCAAGAAGAAAGCAATTAACATTTATTTTAACAATACTAGGAATTTTTGTATTTTTAATTTTAGGAGTTTTTTTAATTATGTTTTTTATGACTCCCAAGACCGTAACTCAAGAACAGCCTTTTATAAAACCTAATATCAATTTAAATCTTGCAATATTAGATTCTAATGAATTAAAAAAATTATTACCTTTAGAAGAAATAGAACGTCAATATATATATACTGCTAAAGATAAGGAAGGTAAGGAAGTTTCAGGTAAAATATCAGCTGTTTCTGAGCAATTAGCAAAAGAGGCTCTTGAGAATGACAAGTTGATTATTCTGAAACTTGAAAAAGAAATATCTGGTAGAGACAATCCATTTAATATTTATTATCAGATAGAAGTAAATAAAAATACTAAAACTAGCAAATAATATTTTTATGAAAATTGTACAAGAATTATTTGCTCAAGCAATATTAAGTGAGCAAGCAAAAGATAAAATTGAAAAAGAAATCATTTCTACTCAGAAAACTGAAGAAGAGTTAATTTTGGAGAAAAAATTAATTTCAGAAGATAAATTATTTGAGATAAAAAGTAAGATTTTTAATATACCTTTTAAAAAAGTTAAGCCAGAAGATGTGCCTCAAGAACTTTTGGAGATAATTCCAGAAGAATCAGAAATAAATTATAAGATGGTTCCTATATCAAAGAAAGATAAAATCATTGAGATTGGAATGCCTTATCCAGAGAATATACCAGCTCAGAATGCATTAAGATTTCTAGCGCGTCAAGAAAATTTTGAATATAAAGTTTTTTTAATAAGTTTAGCTAATTTTAAAAGTATTTTAAATCAGAGAAAGACTTTAAAAGTTGAAACTAAAAAAGCTTTAGAAGAAATAGAAGTAGTAAAGAAAGGAGGTAGGAGAGATACTCTTGAAGAAAAATTAGCGCCAAAGATGTTAGAAGAAGAAGCCCCAATAGTTAAGATGGTTTTAGTTATACTTAGACATGCTATTGAGAATAAAGCATCTGATATACATATAGAGCCAAGTAAAGATAAGTTAAATGTAAGATTTAGACAAGATGGAATTTTGTATTCAAGTTTATTTTTACCTTTGAGTGTGCATGCTTCTATTGTTGCAAGAATTAAGGTTGTGGCAGGTTTAAAAATTGATGAAACAAGAGTCCCACAAGATGGAAGATTTTCTGCCACAATTAACGAAAAAAATGTTGATTTTAGAGTAGCAACCTTCCCAATACTTTATGGGGAAAAAGTAGTTATTAGAATTTTGGATTCTGGAGTTGGTCTAAGATCGTTTGATGATATGGGTATTAGGGGGAGGAATTTAGAGGTTATAAAAGAAGCCATTAAAAAGCCTTATGGTTTGATACTAGCTACAGGTCCTACTGGTTCTGGAAAATCAACAACATTGTATTCTCTTTTAAATATTTTAAATCAAGATTCTGTAAATATTGTAACCCTTGAAGATCCAATAGAATATTCTATTGATGGTGTTAATCAATCTCAGGTAAAACCAGAAATTGGTTATAGTTTTGCTTCAGGGTTAAGACAAATTTTAAGACAAGACCCTAATGTAATTATGGTTGGAGAAATTAGAGATGAAGAAACAGCAGGTCTTGCTATAAATGCTGCATTAACTGGTCACATAGTTTTATCAACACTTCATACAAATTCATCATCTGGCGTTGTGCCAAGATTAATCGATATGGGCGTAAAGCCGTTTTTAATACCATCTACGCTGAGGGTTGCAATATCTCAAAGATTAGTTAGAACTTTATGCAAGAATTGTAAAGCAAAATCAAAACCTACAGAAAAAATAAAGAAATATTTAAAAGATGTAATTAACTCAATGCCCGATTATGCAAAAAAGGAAATTAAGGATTGGGAAGATTTATCAATTTATCAAGCAAAAGGATGTGAATTTTGTAATTACAAAGGTTATACTGGGAGAATTGGTCTGTATGAAGTTTTACCAATAACCAAAGAAATTGCAGAGGTTATTTTGAAAGAGCCCACAGATGTACAAATTTTAAAGACAGCTCAAAAACAGGGAATGCTTACAATGGAGCAAGAAGGAGTAATAAAAGTATTAAGTGGCGAAACAACTGTAGAAGAAGTTGAAAGAGCAACTGAAGAAAAATAATAAATATATAATATGAAAACAATACTTTTGGCAGAAGACGACACATTTTTAATAGATATTTATACAAAACAATTAACTGTAGCTGGTTTTAATGTACAGGTTGCTTCAGATGGTGAATCTGTAATAAATAAAATTATTGAACTAAAGCCAGATCTTTTAATTTTAGATATTATTTTACCAAAAATGTCTGGGTGGGATATTTTAAAAAAAGTCAGAGAAGAATTAAATATGAAAGATTTAAAAATTGTTATTTTATCAGCTTTATCTCAAAAAGAGTATTTAGAAAAAGGAGCAACCTTTAATGTAATAAAATATTTGACTAAAACAGATAATACTCCAAGCCAAATAACAGAAGAAATAAAAAAAATACTTTCTTAAGTTATCAAGTTATAAAGTTTATCAGGTTTGTAAAGTTTGTTTGACTTTATAACTTTATAACTTTTAACTTTACAAACTGAGTTATGGATTATCTAAAAGAATTTAGAAAATTTTTAGAGATAGTAATCAAAGAACAGGCATCTGATTTGATTTTGTCTGTAGGGCATCCTCCAATGATTAGAATAACTGGTCAATTAGTCCCACTGACGAGGGAGAAGGTAATTGGCTCTGAAGATGCAAAAGGTTATGCATTTGCATCTATGAAAGAAGATGTACAGAAAAAATTTATAGAAGAAAAAGAAATTGATTTTTCTTATGATTATGATGGAAAAAGTAGATTCAGGGTAAATGTATTTTTCCAAAGAGATAATATCAGTATGGCTTTAAGGTTTATTCCTCATGCAATTAGAACTGTAGAAGAGCTTGATTTGCCTCCAATTTTGCATGAATTTACTAGTAAAAATCAAGGTCTTGTGTTAATGACAGGAGCTTCTGGGCAGGGTAAAACAACAACATTGGCTGCTTTAATTGATGAGATAAATCATACAAGATCAACCCACGTAATAACAATTGAAGATCCAATAGAATATATATATGAACCAGATAGATCAGTTATTGATCAAAGAGAAATAGGCCAAGATACTAAAAGCTTTACAAATGCTTTGAGAGCAACTTTTAGGCAAAACCCAGATGTAATAATGGTGGGAGAAATGAGAGATTTGGAAACTATATCTACTACAATTACTGCTGCTGAAACTGGGCATTTAGTTTTTGCTACTCTGCATACTAATTCTGCTTCGCAAACTATTCATAGGATAGTTGATGTATTTTCAGCTGATCAACAAAATCAAATAAGATTTCAATTAGCATCATCTCTTTTGGGAATTGTATCTCAAAGGTTAATACCAAGAATTAGAGGTGGATTTATACCTGTTTGTGAGGTTTTAATGTGTAATGTAGCTGTTTCTACATTAATAAGAGAAAATAAAATCCATGAAATACCAGCAGTAATTGAAACATCTTCAAAAGAAGGAATGATTTCTTTTAATAGAGCTTTAGTTGATTTAGTTAGGAAAAAAGAAATATCTTTAAAAGATGCAGTTGATTATTCTTATAATCCATCTGAAATAAGAAATTTACTAAGATAATAAATGAAATATAAATATCAAGCAAGATCAAAAGATGGAGCTATAGAATCTGGTGTAATAGAGGCTTCATCAAAAGAATCAGCATCTGATATACTTTCGAGGTATAATATTTTTGTTACTTCTTTAGAAGAGGAAAAGAGTGGTTTTTTTAATTCAAAAGATATAAGTTTTTTTAATAAAGTATCAGCAAAAGATTTAGCTATTTTCTCTAGACAGTTGTCTGTTATGGTAGAATCTCGTGTGCCTGTTGTGCAGAGTCTTGTGGGCTTGTCTGAACAAACTAAAAATCAATCATTTAAGGGTAAAATCATACGCATATCTCAGCTTGTAGATGAAGGCAATCCGCTTTCTGAAGCTTTTTCTGCATACCCTGAAATTTTTAATGCTTTTTACATTAATTTAATAAAAAGTGGAGAAGCGTCAGGTAAAATTTCAGAAACTTTAAGTTATTTATCTTCCCACTTAGAAAGAGAAGCAGATATAAACTCACAGATAAAAGGGGCTATGATTTATCCTATTTTTGTTATTTCAGTTTTAGTTGTAGTTATGGGTATTGTAATGTTTGTAGTTATGCCAAAATTAGTAGATCTTATCAAAGAATCATTATCAGAGCCACCTTTAAGCACTATGATAATGCTTGGTTTTTATGGATTTTTAAGTAATTTTTGGTGGTTAATTGCTATTATTTTTATTGGATTTATTGTATTTATATATTATTATTTAAAAACTCCAAATGGTAAGAAAAATATTGATATTTATTCTTTGAAGATTCCGCTTATTGGTAAATTTTTCCAAAAAACTTATATAGTAAGATTTGTAGAAAATCTTTCTACTTTGATTTCAGCAGGATTATCAATTACATCTGCTTTGAAAATCTCTAAAGATGCTGTAGAAAATTATATTTATAAAGAAATCATTTCTGATGTGGAAAGGGGTGTTTTAGAGGGAATGAGAATGAGCGCTGTTTTAAAAAAGTATCCAGAATATATGTCTCCATTTGTTGTTCAAATGGTGCAAGTTGGAGAAGATACTGGTAAATTAGATAAAAATTTAATGGAAATTGTAAATTTTTATCAAAAAGAAATCAAGAGAGATGTAGATACTTTTACTGCTTTACTTGAGCCAATTTTGATAATATTTTTAGGTATTTGTGTGGCATTTTTAGCTGTATCTGTATTATCACCATTATATAGCACATTGGGAACAATATAAAAGTTATCCACAGCTCAAGTATTGCTTGATTTTTTGGTAAATACTATAATAAATAGTGTATATAAATTAAAGGTCGAATATTAGAGTAAAGTAATTTTTTTAAGATCTTAAAAAAATAATTAATTAAAAAAATAAAACAATGAAAACATCAAAAGGTTTTACAATTATAGAATTGCTAGTAGTTATCGCAATTATTGCAGTATTGGCTGCAGTTGTGTTGGTAAATGTTACACAATATATAGCTAAGGGTAAAGATGCTTCAATAAAAGCAAACATGGCAAACATGGTAACAATCGCTGCTTCTTGGTATGATAATCCAGCTCATACAGGTTATTTGGGTTTAGATGGTGATGCTACTTATGCAGCTGGTATAACTGGTATTGATTCAGCCAATGGAACAGGGACAGTTTTAGATGAAATCGTAGCTGTAACTGGTTCTGCGTGGTGTTTAGAGTCAGATTTAAATGATGGAACAGATTGGTGCGTAGATAGTACAGGATACAAAGGAGTTACAGCAGATTGTGATGCAACAGGAGATTGTGCAGCTGATTAGTTGGTGCATAAAAGGTCGTAATTTTTTGCGATTAAAATTAATATAGTTAAAACAATGAAAACATCAAAAGGTTTTACAATTATAGAATTGCTAGTAGTTATCGCAATTATTGCAGTATTGGCTGCAGTTGTTTTGGTAAATGTCACGAGTTATATTAGTAAAGGTAAGGATTCTGCTATAAAAGCTAATTTGGCTGCAATTACTACAGCGGCAGCAGTTTTTTATGATGCAGGCGGAACTTATACAAGCGTTTGTAGTGATACATCAATTGCTTCTGCATTATCTGCTATAGATAGCGCAGAGGGGACTACTGGAAAGTCAGATTGTAACTCTTCTTCTACAGCATGGGCAGCTTGTGGTCAACTTTTGGCAACTGATAGTTATTTTTGTGTTGATTCTACTGGAGCCAAAAAGACAATTGCAACAAAAACTACTTGCGTTACAGCATGGGCCGCTACAGCTTGTCCATAATTTTTCTGAATTGAAATTAAGACACCTCTTTATGAAAGTAAGGGGGTGTTTTTTTATATAAATTTTGGTATAATTAAATAATATGTTTTTAGAATCTATAATATATTTATTTATCTTTTTGTTGGGTCTGTGTATAGGTAGCTTTTTGAATGTTGTAATTTATAGAACAGAAGAAGAAAAAAGCTTTATAAAAGGAAGAAGCTTTTGCCCAAATTGTAAGCATAATTTAAATTGGAAAGATTTATTTCCAGTTTTTAGTTATTTATTATTGGGAGGAGAGTGCAGGTATTGTAAAGCAAAAATATCTTGGCAATACCCAGCTGTAGAAATATCTACTGCAATAATATTTTTACTAATTAGTCTACAAGCTACAAGTTACAAGCTACAAGCTATATTAAATTTAGTGTTTTGGTTTTATATTGCTAGTGTTTTGATAGTTATTTTTGTTTATGATTTAAAACATTATTTAATTCCAGATAATGTATTATTCCCAGCTATAGTTATTGCTTTTATTTATAAAGTTTTTGTTAATCTATCATTTAGTAATTGGAATTTGATTGAAAATTGGAAACTAGGAATTGGGAATTCTTTTTCGATTTTGAATTTACTGCTTGCAGTTATTATTGCTTCAGGGTTTTTCTTCTTAATTTGGTTTTTATCAAGTGGCAAGTGGATGGGTTTTGGAGATGTAAAATTAGCAATTCTTTTAGGGCTTATGCTTGGCCTTCCTAATATATTAACAGCTTTGTTCCTAGCATTCTTTTTTGGTGCTATAATAGGTATAATATTAATGATTTTTCAGGGCAGGAATGTAAAGAGCGAAATACCTTTTGGGCCATTTCTTGTAGTAGGGTTCTTTGTAGTTTTATTTTGGGGTAATAGTTTAGTTACTTGGTATATAAAATTAATTCAATTTTAATTTAATGAATTTGCAAGGTTTTATAAAACAAATTAACAGTAAAGGAGTTACACTTATTGAAATAATAATTGTTGTATCAATTATCTCGATTATCTCGTCTATTATTATTGCTGATTTCCCCAAAATAAAATTGCAGCTAAGTTTAAGTAGAACAGCTCATAAATTAGCTCAAGATATAAGAGTTGCTCAAAATTTAAGTAGCTCTGGTAATGAAGTGTTTTTTAATTCGCAAAATGTCGTGCCAAAAGGTTATGGTATATATATAGATATTAATTCTTCAAATGGAGATAAAAAATATCTTATTTATGCAGATATGAATGGTGATAATCATTATTATCAAGATCAAGATTATATTTATAAAGAAATTAATATTGAAGATAATGAATCTGGGATAATAATAAAGCAAATATTAAATGGAACTGAGAATGTAAGTATAAATTTTGCTCCACCAAACTTTGATGTTACTATAACAAATTTATATTATAGCCAAGAGCCTTTAGAGATTGTATTAGCTGTTGAATCTTTTCCAGATATTACAAGGACAATAACAGTAAATAGATCTGGGTTTGTAGAATCAAATTAAATATGGAAAAATCAAAATATATAAATTTAAATTTAAGAAAGAAGCATTCAGAGTGCCAAGGTTTTACTTTGATAGAAACTATTATTGCTATATTTATACTTACTATAGGCGTGTTGGGAGTTTATTTAGTTTTTGCTGGATTTTATAATCAATCAAAAAATTATTCAAACTATCTTACTGCTTCATATTTATCTCAAGAGGGAATGGAAATAATAAGAAATATGAGAGATTATAATTGGACTCAGGGTAATAGTAGTTATTGGTTAGATCAAATTGATAATGGTAATTGCGCCAATGGTTGTGATTTTGAAGTTGATTTTAAAACTGGTACAAGTATTGAGAGTATAATTTTCCCGTATCAAACAAGAGTGTTAAATATTGATAATGATGGTGTTTATTCTTATTCAAATTCTGGAGAATATTTGCCAACAATATTTAAAAGAAAAATAACTATTACAGGCCCTCTTAGAGTTCAAGGATCTCCTGATTATAGCGAAAACCCTGATTTAATGATAGTAACTTCAAAAGTAATTTGGGATTATAATGGAAACGAATATAATGTGCAAATGGAAGAATTTTTATATAATTGGTATTAATATATGCATAAAGATTTTAGATTTATAAAATCAAAATTAGGCTTTACTTTAATTGAATTATTGGTATCAATAAGCGTGCTTGTAATTGTTTCTGGGATTTCTGTAAGTATTTTTATATCAGTAATACAGGGCCAGAAAAAAATATTTTCAGATCAAGAAGCTTATGGGCAATTAGGATATGTGCTGGAATATATAGGCAAACCTTTAAGAATGGCAGGCAAAGATATATCAAATGCAGGCGATTGTTTAGAGGCTCCGGGAAGAAACTATTTACTTACAAGGTATAATGAAGATTTAGGATTTTATACTGGTATTAAATTTATTAATCAATCAGATAATAATTCTTGTCAGGAATTTTATCTTGATGTTGATGAGTTAAATAATTTAGGTACTATTAAAGCAATCAAAGACGGACAAGACCCCATATCTTTAACTTCAGATAAAATTGATATAGAATCTTTAGGGTTTATAATTAATGGTAATATAGAAAATGTTATTTTAAATTATTCTTCAGAAGATGATGAAATTCAACCAAGAGTTACAATACTTATTAGAGCTTTATTAGTAAGCAATCCAAATGATATTATAAAACTGCAAACTACAATATCTCAAAGAAATCTTAACATCAAATAATATATGAATGTAGATAGAAAATATAATAATCAAAAAGGCGTATCACTAATTATAGTTTTTTTTATAATGGTTGTAATGCTATCTATAGTTTTGAGTTTGAGTGTAATGTTGTTTGAAGAGTCAAAAAATACAAGAAATATTTTAGATTCTCTGACTGCTTTTTATATAGCAGATTCAGGAGTTGAAAAAGCTTTGTATTTTAGTAGGCAAGTAATTCCAGTATCTACACCAGAAGTTGTAAGTGGTATATGTAATATTTGTACCTCTTGTTTATCAGATGATTGTCAAGAATGCCAAGCACAAGGAGGTGAGGAGGGTTGTGGTTTTTGTAGGAATTGCAAAATATCATATTTCACAGAATTTAATGGTAAAAGATCAGAAACTATAGCATATATTTTACCAAATGGGGATTACTATAACTTAGATATTTCTGTTAAAGGTACATATCGTGGTACTACAAGAGCCTTAGGTCTTCAAATAGCTAATAAAGATTTATCTTCTTCAAATCCAATTATAAGCCAAATGTTAGCAGTAAGGCAGGGTGGATTTTTAAATATATCAGCTGTAATTGAAGATGTAGATGGCATAAGTGAAGATTTTCCAGTTAAAGCACATATTAGAGACTCTAATGATGAAGCTGTTGATGATGTAGCTGTGGTTAATTTAAGTTCTTCAGGTGGTTCTCAATATACAGGTACATGGGAGAATCAATCTGGTTATTATTTTTTATATATTAGAGCATGTGATTTAAATAATAATTGCGCTAATTCATCAATTTTTGCTATAACAGAATAATAAACAAATGAACAAGCAAGAAACAAAAAAAAGAATTGAAAAGTTAAAAGAGATTATAAATCATCATAGGTATCTTTATCATGTAAAAGATAAGCAAGAGATCTCTGATTCAGCACTTGACTCTCTTAAAAAAGAGCTTTTTGATTTGGAAAATCAAAATCCAGAATTTATAACTCAAGATTCTCCTACTCAAAGAATTGGCGGACAAGCTCTCAAGGAGTTCAAAAAAGTTAAACACACCCAGAGAATGCTTTCGTTTAATGATGCATTTTCAAAAGAAGATATGCAAGATTGGCAGGATAGGTTTTTTAAATTATTAGCAGATAGAGAAAAAAATATTATTGATTATTATTGCGAATTAAAAATTGATGGTTTAGCTATAGAATTAATTTATGAGAATGGTTATTTTGTGCAAGGTTCTACAAGAGGCGATGGGATGGTTGGTGAAGATATAACACAAAATTTAAAAACAATTCAATCAATTCCTTTGAAAATTAATGAAACAAAAAATTTGATTGTAAGAGGAGAAGCATTTATAAGTAAGAAGGAATTTAAAAATATAAATAGATTACAAGAATCAAGAAATTTGCCATTATATGCTAATCCAAGAAATATTGTAGCAGGATCTGTGAGGCAATTAGATCCCAAAATAACAGCAGAAAGAAATCTTGATTTTTATGCTTATGACTTGATTACTGATCTAGGTCAAGCGACTCATGAGGATAAGCATAGAATTTTAAAAAATTTAAGCTTTAAAATAAATGAGAATAATAAATACTGTAAGAATTTAGAAGAAGTTTTTTATTTTCATAATTATTGGCAGAAAGATAGGGATAAGTTAGGTTATGAAATAGATGGTATTGTGGTATTAGTAAATAACAATGAGATTTTTGAAAAATTAGGTGTTGTGGGCAAAGCTCCAAGAGCAGGAATTGCATTTAAATTTCCTTTAATTGAGGTTATTACGCAAGTGGAAGATATTAAAGTTCAGGTAGGTAGAACTGGAGCAATTACACCAGTTGCTATTTTAAAGCCAGTTAATATTTCTGGAGCTACAATTACAAGAGCTACTTTACATAATGAAGATGAAATAAAAAGATTGGATATTAAAATTGGAGATTTTGTAATTGTAGGAAGGGCTGGAGATGTAATACCAGATATTATTAAGGTATTAATAGAACTGAGAACTGGAAAAGAGAAATCATTTAAAATGCCTGAAATTTGCCCGGCCTGTAGTACAAAGTTAGAAAAATCAGAAACAGAAACTCTTTTAAGATGCCCCAATGTGAAATGTTTTGCTAGGACTAGAAGGAATTTTTATCATTTTGTGTCAAAATCTGCTTTTAATATTGAAGGATTGGGCCCCAAAATAATTGATAGGTTATTAGATGAAGCTTTGGTTTCTGATCCATCAGATATTTTTGATTTAAAAGAAGGAGATTTGGCGGGGCTTGAAAGGTTTGGAGATAAGTCTGCAGAAAATTTAATAAAATCTATAAAAGAAAAATCAGAAATCACTTTAGCAAAATTTATTTATGCTTTGGGAATAAGAAATGTGGGCGAAGAAACAGCAATTGATTTAGCTAAGATTTTTAAGTCAATTAATAATTTAAAAATAGCTAGGTTGGAAGATTTAGAGAATGTCTTAAATATTGGGCCTGTAGTTGCAAAATCTATTTATGAATGGTTTAATGAAAAAGATAATTTGAAATTCTTAACAAAATTAGAAAAAGCTGTGAAGATATTAGTTGTTGATAAATCTTCAGTAATTCCACAAAAATTAGCTGGAAAATATTTTGTACTTACAGGAACCTTGCAAACAATGTCGAGGGAGATTGCAAAAGAGAAAATCAGAGAAGCGGGAGGGGGAACTTCAGAGTCTGTATCGAGTAAAACTAGTTTTGTGGTAGCAGGATCTGAGGCTGGTTCTAAATTAAGTAAAGCTGAGAAATTGGGAGTGAAAGTTATTTCTGAGGAAGAATTTTTAAAAATGTTAAAATAATTTATGGGAATTTTATCGAGTCATTTCAAGAAGTTAGATTGGAATTTAATAATTTCAGTTGTGCTGATAGTTTTTTTTGGTTTAGGGGCAATTTATAGTACCTGTATTGCAAAAGAAGATTTCTCTAATTTAACAAAACAAATTGTATTTTTTGTTATTGGATTTGTGTTAATGCTTTTAATAAGTTTATTTGATTATAGAATTCTTAAAAATAATTCTTATTTAATTTTAATATTATATTTTGTGTGTTTATTGTTATTAGCAGGTTTGCATTTTTTTGCTCCAGATATAAGAGGAACTAGGGGATGGTATAAAATTGGTGGTTTTTCTTTAGACCCAATAGAACCTACTAAAATAATTTTATTGATTTTATTGGCTAAATATTTTTCAATGCGACATGTTGAAATGTATAAATTTAAGCATATTATCTTTTCTGGTATATATATATTATTTCCAACTCTATTAATCTTTATAAAACCAGACTTAGGGGGGGTTATGGTTTTAGTTTTGATGTGGATGGGTGTTTTAATTATTTCTGGAATTAAGTTGAGACATTCTATTGTATTGTTTTTAATTTTTGCTTTATTAGCCAGCTTTTCTTGGTTATTTTTACTTAAAGATTATCAAAAAGATAGAGTTATATCTTTTGTTTCTCCTTATGATCCATTGGGTGGTTCTTGGAGTCAAAATCAGACAAAAATTGCAATTGGATCTGGTATGATATTTGGTCAAGGGTTAGGTAATGGTTCTCAAGTGCAATATGGGTTTTTACCAGAACCACATACAGATTTTATATTTTCTGTAATAGCAGAGGAATGGGGAATTGTGGGTGTAATAGTTTTATTTTTACTTTATTTAAATGTTGTTTGGAGAATTCTTAAAATTACAACAGACTATCAATCAAATTTTACAAGAATTTTTTCGGCGGGATTTGCAATTATTCTGATCTGTCAGTTTATTATAAATATTGGAATGAATATAGGAATTTTGCCAGTAGTTGGAATTTATTTACCTTTTGTTAGTTACGGTGGATCAGGTCTTATGGCAAATTTTATAAGTTTAGGCATAGTCCAAAGTATTAAATCAAGAAAATAATATGAGTATTAAAAGTAAAAAATTCTATGCATATTTAGTAGATGATAAAACCGGGATAACTGATAACTGGCCTGATTGTCAGGAATTGGTTTCTGGTAAATTGGGTGCAAGATTTAAAGGTTTTGCGAATAAGGAAGATGCCTTACTTTGGCTTGAAGCTGGAGCAAAATATGAAGTGAAACATATTTCTGCAAAAGATGGAATTTATTTTGATGCGGGAACTGGAGCGGGTAATGGAGTAGAAATTTCTGTTACATATAAAAAAGCAAATAGCTTGCTTAATAAAGTTCTATCAAAAGATAAAATAAATAATAGAGGGTTTTATTTATTACCACAAGGAGTTACAAATAATTTTGGAGAACTTTTGGCATGTAAATATGCTTTAGAGATTGCTATAAAAGAAAACATTAAGAATATTTTTGGAGATAGTAAATTGGTAGTTGATTTTTGGTCAAAAGGTTATATTAAAAAAGATAATTTGCCTAAAGAGACTGTAGAGCTTTCAAATGAAGTTAAAAAATTAAGATATCGGTTTGAAATAAATGGAGGTGTAATTGAACTAATTTCCGGCGCCTCAAATCCAGCAGATCTAGGATTTCATAGATAAGGAATTTAAATTTTGTTGAGATATTGACTTGTTTATATGATTTGCTAATATTAAATTGTTATGAATCAAATCAACCTTGTAAATAAAATCTATTGGTTTTATTTTAGCCCCTTGGGAAAAGAGGTTGGTTTGAGTATTCTAAAATAAAAAAGTAATTTAGAGAAATCAAACGAGTCCCTTTTTCAAAATAAGGGGACTTGTTTTTTTTGGCAATTTGTTTAGATTTGTTCTTTAACAATTAAGAGGAGGTAGTTACTATGTCTTTATCAAAGAGCTTCTTGGGTCAAGATAATTTAGATGAAGTATTGAGTCAGTTTTTTGGGCTTAAAGATTTGGTGGCAAAAAACTTGACTCTTGCTTTGGATAATGTAGAGAGAGTTTATTGTGAGTACACAATAAATAATGGAGATGAATTTTTTGAGCTAATAAAGGATTTTTTAAGCTCATTTGTGTTGATGTGGGCTGGTTGTAAAAAGGAATATCGCATGATTGCAAGTGAGGAGAAAATACTTTTCTGCATTCTTCTTTTGCTTGTTAGTTGTGCGAAAATCAGATATACAATGTTAGACCAACAAGAGCAAAAAAAGCTCTGGCAGGAAATTGAGAAGTTGATTTCCTAAGTTTTGAGAAAGATTAATTGTCTTTATTGCGGTTGACTGCAAATCAGTAAACCGCTTTTTTAATATAGATGTTGACATGACTAAAAAAAAGAGTAAAATAAAAATATGAGTATAAATATAAACCAAACAAAATTGTTATTAAGTTTATTATCTAACAAGGTTGGGGGGTTTTATATTCACAAAGCGTAAAACAAAGAAAAGTAAATTGTGGATACCTCCTAGCCGGAGGTTTTTTGTTGTAGTTGTTCTTTCTTTTCATGGGAGAGTTATCATGATGTGTGTTATTTGTGGTGGTAAAGTTAATGTGAATCCAGTGCAAGCTAATATTTGGGGTAGAAGGGTTTTTCCTTGTGAATGTGGTGTGTGCTATGAACAAGATGGTAGAATTGCTAGGAGTCAATCTGATTGTAGGAAGATAATTTGCTGGGAAGATGGTATTAGGATAGATAAAGACGAAAATGATATATATCAAGAAAATCTTCTTACTATTTTATGTGTTGAGGATGACAGAAAATGGCTAGCCTGGAAAGGTCTTGTTGGGGCTTGACACGGGTCTTGGGTTTTGATAGAATGAAATTGAAGAAGGTCCCAGTCATACTGTGTGGCTGGGATCAGAAGCGAAGCGTCGTTAGTCGGCGAGGGGGTCGCCGTCACCGACGGCGTCATGGGTGCTCCGGCGACCCCCTTTGCCAGTTTGTTCTTTCGTGTCGTCTTTCTTTTGAAAGACGACAGACCATGGAAAAAATCCGATTCTTTAGAATCGGTGAAATGGTAGGACGGTGACTTCCTTTTTAGGTTGTGCCGTCTGTTTATTTGCAAAAAAATTTGACTTAATTGAGTATTTTTAGTATTATAATATCAGACAGAATTAGTCTGCAATAAAAAATTTGCATTTCGATTTTTAAATTTTAAATCAAATTTATGTTTAAAGTAACTAAAAAAGCTGAATATGGACTTAGGGCAATGATTATTTTAGCTAAAAATTTTAAATCAAAGCAATTGGTTTCAGTTAGAGAAATTTCTAATAAAGAAAAAATTTCTTTTGATTTTTTAGAGAAAATAATTTCACAATTAGAAAAAGCAAAAATTATAAAAGGTTCAAAGGGTGTAAATGGTGGATATAGTTTAACTAAAAGCCCAAATAATATAAGCGTGAGAGATATTGTTAATATTCTTGAGGAATTTGATAGAATTTCTAATTGTCCATTTTGTCCACGTAATAAAAAATGTATTGCTAAGAATGCTTGGGTTAAAATTAATGCATCTTTAGCTAAAGCTTTAGAACAAATAAAACTTTCTCAGTTAATGAGATAAATTAATTTTTATGAAGCAAATTTATCTAGATTATGCATCAACCACCCTAATTGATAAAACTGTAGCTAAAGCTATGACTGTTTGCCAAGCAAAAATTTATGGCAATCCTGGATCTTTACATCAAGTAGGTCAGTTGGCTAAAAAAGAAATTTTAAAAGCTAGAACAAAAATTGCTAAGATTTTAAATTGTAAACCAGAAGAAATAATTTTTACAGGAAGTGGCACTGAATCAGATAATTTAGCTATACTTGGAGTGATGAGAACTAACAGGTTATCACCTGCCTGCCGGCAGGCAGGTATGATAACCACAGATATAGAGCATCATGCTATTTTAAATCCTGCAGAGCAATTAGGGAAAGAAGGTTATAAAATTTTAAAAATAGGAGTAAACAAAGATGGGTTTGTAGATTTAGAAGAATTGAAAAAAAATATTTCTAGTGAAACAGTTTTGGTTTCTATAATATATGCGAATAATGAAATTGGCACAATTCAACCAATAAAAGAAATCGCTAAAATGATTAAAGAGAAAAATCCAAAAACTCTTTTTCATACTGATGCTTGTCAGGCTACAGGATATTTGGATTTAAACGTACAAAATTTAGGAGTAGATTTAATGACTATAAATGCAGGTAAGATTTATGGACCAAAAGGTGTAGGTTTGCTTTATGTAAAAGCAGGCACAAAAATAGAACCAATTATTTTTGGTGGAGGGCAAGAGCGTGGTTTGCGTAGCGGTACAGAGAATGTCGCAGGAATTATAGGTTTAGCAACTGCTTTGGAGTTAGTTCAAAAAAATCATAAGAAGGAGTCTCTAAGAGAAATAAAATTAAGAGATTATTTTATAAAACAAATTTTACAAAAAATACCTAAAACTGTTTTAAATGGATCTTTAGAAAATAGGTTGCCTAATAATATAAATATTTCTTTTTTAGATGTAGAGGGGGAGGCAATGTTGCTTTGGCTTGATAAATATGGGATTTGTGTTTCCACAGGATCAGCTTGTGATTCTTTGAACTTAGATCCTTCACATGTGATTTTAGCTTTGGGTAAGCCTTATGAATATGCTAATGGAGCTTTACGCTTTACTTTGGGTAGAAGTACTACAAAAAAAGATTTAGATTATGTTTTAAAAGTTTTACCAAAAATAGTGGCAGATCTTCGTAAAATTTCCCCAGTCCGCGTGAAAATTTAAATTATGATAAATAAAAAAAATAAAAAAACAGGAGATGTAGAAAATTGGGTGTATTCTGATAAAGTCAGAGAGCATTTTTTTAGTCCAAAAAATTTAATGCTTAAAGATCCTAAGAAAGAAGAGTTTTCTGCAGAGGGGCAGGTGGGAAGTCCGGCTTGTGGAGATGTAATGAAAATATGGATTAAAATTGATAAGAAAAATGAGCGTATTAAGAAATTAAAATGGCGTACTTTTGGTTGTGCTTCTGCAATTGCTTCTACTTCTATGTTTTCTGTAATGGTAACTGAAAAAGGTGGCATGAAACTTCAAGATGCTTTAAAAATTAAACCTCAAGATATAATGAAAAGGTTGCACGGGCTACCTGCTCGCAAGGTGCATTGTTCAGTATTATGTGATAAAGCTTTTAGGCAAGCAGTAAACAATTATTTCAGAAATACAAAACAATATAGCAGAATTATTGTTGATGGAGCAAAAATAGTTGATAAAAATTTGAATATTACAGATAAAGACATTGAATCTGCTGTTTTAGATGGAGCTAAAACTTTGCAAGATGTGCAAGCTAAACTTAAAGTTGGAGTTGGCGATCCTTCTGCAATTCCAGAAATAGAACAGTTAATAAGATTTTATAATGAAAAATATTACGGGTAAGTCAAAAATATATGTAGCTATGTCGGGTGGAGTGGATAGTTCGGTTTCAGCTGCTTTATTGCAAAAAGCTGGATTTGATGTAGTTGGAGTTTATATGAAGCAGTGGAGTCCAAAAGTTTTGGGTAATCAATGTATGTGGAAAGATGACAGACAAGATGCTATGGCAGTTTGTGCAAAGCTTGGCATTCCTTTTTTAACTTGGGATTATTCCAAAGAATATGAAAAACAAGTGGGTAAATATATGATTGATTCTTACAGAAAAGGGATTACTCCAAATCCCGATGTAATGTGTAATAAAGTTATAAAGTTTGGTTTGTTTTATGATAAAGCCATTAAAATGGGGGCAGATTTTGTGGCTACTGGTCATTATGCTAGGACTTCGCTCTCAGATAATTATCTTACTTCGCTCGCTAAATCAAATTTTTCTGCGCGCCACGGCCTCTCTACGGGGCACCCGCGTGCTCGAAAAATTTATTTAGCTCGCTCAGCTAAGTTATTAAAAGCTGTTGATAGTAATAAAGACCAAACGTATTTTCTTTATAGTCTCAAAAAAGAACAATTGTCCAAAATAATTTTTCCAGTAGGTGGTTTAGAAAAATCAGAAGTAAGAAAACTGGCCAAAGAATTTAAGTTAGAAAATGCAGAAAAAAAAGATAGCCAAGGAGTTTGTTTTGTGGGCCCTTTAAATATAAAATTATTTTTAAAACAATACATAAAACCCAAAAAAGGTAGAATAATTTCTGTAGATGGCAGAGCGGTGGGGGAGCATGATGGTAGTTATTATTATACAATTGGTCAGCGCCACGGACTTGATATTAAAGATGGTCATGGTCCATATTTTGTGGTAGCTAAAGATCTAAAGAAAAATATTATTTATGTTGGAAGTGAAAAAGATTTGCTTGGTAAAAAAGCAAAAGTAATAAATATAAATTGGTTACAAAAGCCCAGTAAATTTCCAGTTGCATTACAAGCTCAAATAAGATACAGATCAAAACCATCTTCAGCTAAACTTGATAAAAATGGCAATTTAACTTTTACAAAATTCGTGCGCGCTATTACTCCGGGCCAATCGGTAGTATTTTATAAAGACAGAGAAGTTCTCGGCGGAGGAGTAATAAAATAATAAAAGCCTTGACAAGGCTTTTTGTTTTGCTATAATAGACCTATACCTATGGTGTAGGTGTAGTAAAAAAGCATTTAGCCTATAGCAACTAGTATTTAGTGATTAACTAATTCCTAAATGCTATATACTAATTACTATTAAAATATGACAACAAATAAACAAAAAGCGTTAATTAACTTTAAAAAGGCAAATTCTCTTACTGCTAAAATTATTCAGATGGTAGAAGATGGGGATTATTGTATAGACATTATGCAACAGAATTTGGCTGTAATTGGGCTTTTAAGATCTGCTCATGAAATGCTTATGGAAAATCATTTGAATTCTTGTTTTAAAAATGCAATGTCTTCTACAAATGAAAAGAAAAAACAACAAATGACAGAGGAAATTTTAAAAGTAACTAAATTATTTAATAAATAACATGAAGCAACATACATATAAAGTAAAAGGAATGCATTGTGCTTCCTGTGAAATATTAATTGAAAAAAAATTATTAGAAATTGATGGAGTAAAATCAATCGATGCTTCAACTTCAGATGGCCAAGTTATAATCAATTATGAAGGCCAACTTCCAGATGAACACAAATTAAATAATTTATTTAAGAAAGAGGACTATATTTTCTTATCTTCCGAGGCTTTAGCAAAGGAGGACATTGGAGTAAAATCCAAGGGCTTAAACAAGACTTTCTTAGCTTTTGATATTGCTTTGGTTTTTGCATTATTGTTTATAATTTTGAATAAATCAGGTTTTACTAGTTTATTTAATGTAAGCCCTGCATCTTCTTTGGTTGGATTTTTTACTTTTGGTTTATTGGCTGGTTTTTCTTCTTGTGCAGCTTTGGTAGGAGGTATTGTGCTTTCAATGTCTAAGCAGTGGTCAGAGCTTTATGCTAATAAAAATAATTTTTTTGAGAAAACCAAACCTCATATTTTATTTAATTTAGGAAGAATTATTTCTTATGGATTTTTTGGAGCAATTTTGGGGGCAATGGGTGGTCAGCTTAAAATATCTTTAGGTTTTACTTCTTTTCTTATTATTGTAATTTCTTTTATTATGATAGCTTTGGGTTTACAGATGCTTGGAGTAAAAGCATTTAGTAAATTTCAATTAGCTTTGCCAAAATTCATCACAAGAAGTGTTGCTGATGAAAAGAACTTTAAAAGTAAATATGCTCCATTTATTATGGGTGCTTTAACTTTTATTTTACCATGTGGCTTTACAATTACTGTTCAAAGCTTAGCTTTACTTTCGGGAAGTTGGCTGTATGGTGGGCTTATGACTCTGGCTTTTGCTTTGGGGACAGCACCAGCTTTGTTGGTAATTGGATTATCTTCAGTGAAATTATTTTCTAATATTAAGATTGCAGAGATATTTTCTAAAACAGCAGGATTTATTGTAATATTTTTTGCTCTGTTTAATTTAAATAATCAGTTTATAGTATTGGGCTATGGTGGATTTAATGAATTTTTTGCATCACAAAAATCTACTCAATTGTCAGATAATGATTTGCCACCAATTGTTAGTGGTAAGCAAATTATAAAAATGAATGCTTCAGCTTCAGGTTATAGCCCAAGTTATTTTAAAATAAAGGTTGGTGTTCCTGTAAAATGGGAGATTACAGATACTGGTACTTCTGGATGTACAAATGCTGTAATATCTAAAAGTTTATTTTCAGGATCTATACCATTAACCCCAGGAAAAGTTTCAGTAAAAGAATTTACCCCAGAGAAAGTTGGAAAATTTGGTTTTTCTTGTTGGATGGGTATGGTTAAAGGCACTTTTGAAGTTGTAAATTAAAATTTATGAAAAAAAGAATAATTAAAAAAAATATAAAAATTACTAAAACTACAACATTAGAAAAAATATTAGAGAATTCTGGGGCAGAAGAAATTTTGGCAAAACACGGTGTGCCGTGTATTGGTTGCCCAATGGCAAAATTTGAAATGACGGAATTAAAAATAGGGGATGTATGTAAAATGTATGGCATAAATAAAGAAAAGCTGCTAAAGGATTTAAACAAGAATTAACTTAAAACATATGCAAAAAATTTCAATTTATTTATTTTTATCATTATTAATCATTACATTTATTGTTGGCGTAGGTTTTGGTTATTATTTAACTCCGGAATATAAATTATCTATGTTTGATAAAAATGAAATGAATTTGGGCCAAGCTGACAAATGGTTTGACTTAAGATACATAGATGCAATGATAGCTCATCATAAAGGAGCCATATTACTTGCTAAACAAGCAGAAAAAAGTCAAAGACAAGAGATAAAAGATTTAGCTTTAGAAATTCAAAAAAATGAGCCAGTTTTAATAGCAGAATTATATCAATGGAAAAAGGATTGGTATAATGATTCAAGAGTTGTAAAAGATCCAGTTGTATCAAAATTGGGAAATTATGATGATAATTTTGATTTGAGATTTCTAAATGCTTTAATTTATCATCATGAGGCTGGAATTTTAATGACAAAAGAGACTAGAACAAAATCAAGTAATGCAGTAATTTTAAATAATGCAGATGCAGTTGAAAATTTTCTTTCAAATAGTTCTAAAATGTTAAAGGAGTGGAGAATTAATTGGTATGGAATCTAAAATATAATTTTTATGGAGAAACAAATATTTATTGTAAAAGGAATGCATTGCGCTTCTTGTTCTGCTGTAATTACTGATAAAATAAAAAAACTTGATGGCATAAAGAACATCAATGTGAATTTGGCAACTGAAAAAGCTCAAGTGGAATTTGATGATGGTAAAATTTCTTTAGAAAAAATGAATCAAGAAATTTCAAAGCTTGGGTACGAATTTATTTCTGATAATAAAGTTCAAAATGAAGATATAGTAAATGATGCAAAACAATCTAGAAATAAATTAGAAGAGCTAGAAATTCAAAAAAATAAACTTCAATTTATTTTGCCAATTTCTCTAATGACTTTTTTAATAATGATGTTTGATGTTTTTTCTAAATTATTTTCTTTTATGCCCAATTTGCCATTACCTATGGATTTTTTAAATGTAATTTTGTTAATTATTTCTACTATTGTAATGTTTTGGATTGGTCAGCCTTTCTTGCAAGGAGTTGTTCGTTTTGTAAAATATAGAGTTGCTAATATGGATACATTAATTGGTATAGGAACTTTAGTGGCTTATATTTATAGTGGGGTTATAATTTTATTTCCACAAGTTAAATCATATTTTAATTTACCAAAAGATACTTATTTTGATGTAGTAATTGTGGTAATTGGCTTTATTGTTTTGGGTAAATATTTGGAAGTAAAAAGTAAATTAAAAACTGGCCTTGCAATTGAAAAGCTTTTGGGCCTACAAGCAAAGACAGCACAAGTTTTAAGAGCAGGTAGAGAAATAGAAATTCCAATTGCAGAAGTTCTGGTAGGTGATGTTGTTTTGGTAAAGCCAGGTGGGAAAATTCCAGTTGATGGAAAAATTATTGAAGGTCAGTCTTCAATTGATGAATCAATGATTACAGGTGAAGCGATTCCAGTAGATAAAAATGTTGGAGATTTAGTTTTTGGTTCTACAATAAATAAGCAAGGTAGTTTTAAATTTACTGCCACAAAAGTAGGAGATGAAACTCTTTTGGCTAATATTATAAAAATGGTAGAAGATGCTCAAGGCTCTAAAGCTCCTATTCAAGATTTGGCTGATAAAGTTTCTAGTATTTTTGTGCCAGTTGTTTTAGTGATTTCTATTTTAGCTTTTGTTTTGTGGCTAGTAATAGGAGCAAACTTTATTGGATTTTCAAGTGCATTATCGTATGCAATTTTATCTTTTGTGGGAGTTTTGGTTATTGCTTGTCCATGTGCTTTGGGATTAGCCACGCCAACTGCGATTATTGTAGGTGTAGGCAAAGGAGCTGAAAACGGTATTTTAATTAAAGATGCAGAGTCTTTAGAAAAATTAGCAAGTGTTAATGCAATTGTGATGGATAAAACAGGAACTTTAACTGAGGGCAAGCCGACAGTAACAGATGTTTTGTTATTTGAGAATATGGATTCCAAAAAGTTTCTGCAGATTGCTTCATCGGTAGAAAAGCTTTCTGAACATCCTTTGGCTGATGCTATTGTTGAGAAAGCTAAAAAGGAAAATATAGAATTTTTAAAAGTTGATAATTTTAGAATAGAGCAAGGCGTCGGAGTATTTGGAGAGATAAATGGTCAAAAAATTTATATTCATAAACCAGAAAAAAGTGAAAATAACTTAAAAATAAAAGAATTACAAGATCAAGGGAAAACAGTTGTTGAAGTTGAAATTGATAATAAAAAAATAGGGATTAT
The DNA here is from genome assembly GCA_903854535.1 of Candidatus Staskawiczbacteria bacterium. Classification (GTDB taxonomy): domain Bacteria; phylum Patescibacteriota; class Minisyncoccia; order Minisyncoccales; family Staskawiczbacteraceae; genus XYB1-FULL-32-11. Next base: position 23,681 of record CAINWR010000064.1, read on the forward strand.
TGCAATTGCGGACAAGATTAAAGAGGGCGCAAAAGAAGTTGTAAGTAATTTACGTAAAAAAGGTATTGAGGTAATTATGTTAACCGGAGACAACCATTTAACTGCTAATTATATTGCTAGCTTAGCTGGAATTGAAAGCGTTATTGCTGAAGTAATGCCGGAAGATAAGGCAGGTAAAATAAAAGAATTGCAATTAGAAGGTAAAAAATTAGCTATGATTGGGGATGGCATAAATGATGCTCCTGCTTTAGCTCAAGCTGATGTTGGTATTGCCATGGCAACTGGAACTGATGTGGCAATTGAATCTGCTGGTATTACGCTTTTACATGGAGACATTAGTAAAATATTAAAAGCTATAAATTTATCAAAATCAACAATTAAAACAATAAAGCAAAATCTTTTTTGGGCATTTATTTATAATGTGGTAGGAATTCCAATGGCTTCGGGGATTTTATATCCATTTTTTGGAATAATTTTAAATCCAGTTTTTGCAGGAATGGCTATGGCTTTAAGTTCAGTATCTGTCGTAAGTAATTCACTTCGTTTAAAAACTAAAAAATTGTGAATAAAATAGTTGAAGCAAAATCAAATTTATGCTTTAATTAAAATACAGTATTATTAAATATATTTAAATGAGTAAGAATAAATTTTTAACAATTATAACGATTGTCTTAATTATAGTTATTGTGTTTTTGTATTTAAATTATACGACCAACATTTTACAAAAAGGAATTTCTTATTTGTTCCCACCCAAATTGCAGGTTGATGGGATTGTGTTATTTTATAGAGGTGGATGTTCTCATTGCGAAAATGTTGAAAAATTTATCTTAGAAAATAATATTGAAGGTAAGGTTGATTTCACGAGATTGGAGGTTTCTAAGAATAATAGCAATGCTAATTTGCTTTTAGAAAAAGCAAATTTGTGTGGTTTCCCAACAGACAAAATTGGAGTTCCATTTTTATGGGATGGTTCAAAGTGTATTATAGGTGAATTTGATATAATTGATTTTTTTAAAAATGCAAAATAAAAAACATATTTCATTTTTAGGTTTAGTTTCTTTTGGATTAATTTTTGCAGGTATAATTAAAGCTCAGCCAGTTTGTCCTGTGTGCGTGGTAGCTGTAGCTGGAGGTCTTGGTATGTCTAGGTGGTTTGGAGTTGATGATGTTATTAGCTCTCTTTGGATTGGAGCTCTTTTAATGGCATTGGTTCTGTGGACAATTTCTTGGCTAAAAAAGAAAAAATGGAATTTTAAATTTAGTGATATTGCAATATTTTTTTTGTATTATTTATTTACATATATACCGCTTTATTTTGCTAAAATAATTGGACAAGGAAATAATATTTTTGGTATGGATAAAGTTTTGTTTGGTTCTATCTTAGGAACATTAATTTTTATTTTTGCTCTTTGGTTTAATAATTATTTAAAAATAAAAAATAATGGTAAAGGGTATTTCCCTTATCAAAAAGTAGTTGTACCTTTTGCAATTTTAATATTAAGTAGTTTAATAATATATTTTATAATTAGCGTAGCGATATAATTAGCGTAGCGATATAATTAGCGTAGCGATATAATTTAATAATTTTAAATTTTATGGAAATCGATCAAAAAAAAGTAGAAGAATTAGTAAGAAAAGTTCAAGAGGGTAAAAACTCGGAGCTAGATTTGTCTTTGGGGCAGGATTTGAGTATTGCCATTATGAACTTAGTTTCTTTAGAAGAGCATTTTTTCTTTTCTGGCGCTAAAACAGATAAGCCAGAATATTATGATTTAATGCAGGAAATAAGGAAAATGAGAGCTGAATTAATGAAACGTCTTGTAAAAGATGCAGAGCCAGGTTTTGAGAAATGGTGCATATCTAAACATTTACTTGCAGCTTCAATGCGACTTATGGAGGTTGGTACAAAGTATATGACTCAAAATAAAAAACAAGACGCAGAAGATTTGTTTAAAAAAGCTTATGAAATTTATTCTATTTTTTGGGGAATTAATTTAGGAACAGTGGATATTGGAGAAGTTAAGAAAGTTGAAGAATTTCAACTTAATACAAAAGATGAAAGTAAAAAAGGAGCTTTGAGTAAAGTGGGAGATATGGTTAAATATTTGATAAATTGTTGCAAAGAAATGTAAAATCAAAACCCGTTAATTACGGGTTTTTAG
>CAINWR010000065.1 GCA_903854535.1 Candidatus Staskawiczbacteria bacterium
AACGTAGAAGAGAAAATAAAACTTGCTTTAAAGTCTATGAAAAAGTAATAAGAAATATATTTTAGCTTGACTTTTATAAATATTTGTGACAAAATGATTTTAGTAAAGAGATTTTCATGGTGAAAATCTTTTTTTATTGCTCTTTGTTTCTGCATAAAGGATTATACAATGGCAGGAATGAGAATTGTGTGTAATGATATTGCTAGTGGTTTAAACGAAAGAGCTACTAGCATTTTGACGGTAGCAGGCTTATCTGAGCGGATAGAGTTATATTGCCGTGGTGCGATTTATTTGGCCAATCAAACTGCGACTGGTCGGCTGACAATTCACAAAGGCGAAAGTGTTGTAGCAATTGCGACATACCAGAAAAAGCCACCACGTTGGCATGTGCAGTTGCTTGATTGACTGCAGGCTTGTATTTTATGGGAGGTTAAGACCTCCTTTTGTTTTATAAAAAAATAAATATCTTGACATAAAATTTAAAAAGAATATACTAAATTTAAGATGCAAAATATAATTTTAGCAGACAATATAATTATTAGCATTATTAACCTCTCTTAGAGAAGGCGCATTTTTTAACTCAAGATAAAAATGCCTCTTCTCGAAAAGAGGTTTTTTGTTACTACGCTGTATTGTAGTGAAATCTCTTTTTATTGTTCTTTTTTAATTTTTTATGGAGGATAGAAAGATGCAGATAATTTGGATTTTGAGGAGTGATATTCTGATAAATTTGAATGAAGCCCCTAGAAAGTATTTGCATTGCTCTAGTCGAGGCTCACCAATTTTTGTGAATGGCGTACAGATGCGTGCAATAAACAACAATGTGAAGGGCGGGTTAGAAATTCTGCCTGGAACAGAGCATTTTGATTGGGATAAGCAGAAAGAAGTTTGGTTCTGATTTCTCGCTTCATTAAATTGTTCTGATTTGTTGTTGCGCCGGCTGAATAAATAGGCCGGCTTTTTTCTTATCTCGCCTGAGTATTTGCGAAGGCAAGTTGTTTGTGATAAAATAATTGAATTAATAAATTATAAATAATTTAAATGATTAAAAAAATATTAAAAGCAATTACTCCTAAATTTCTAATTTCTATTTATCATTATAAATTAGCTTTATTGAGCGCTTTGATTTATGGTTTTCCAAGTAGAAAATTAATTGTTATAGGAGTTACAGGAACTAGTGGTAAGTCTACTACAGTTGATTTGATAACTAGAATTTTAGAACAATCTGGCCAAAAAGTTGCTTCTATTTCAACCGCAAGATTTAAATTAGCTAATAAGGAGTGGAAAAATAATTTGAAAATGACAATGCCTGGGCGTTTTGTAATACAAAAATTTTTTAAGCAAGCAGTAAAAGAAAAATGTAAATATGTAGTTTTGGAAGTATCATCTGAGGGAGTAAAACAATCAAGGCATAAATTTATAAAATTTGATAGTGCTGTTTTTACTAATTTAAGTCCAGAACATATAGAATCTCATGGTGGTTTTGAGAAATATAGAAAGGCTAAATTAAAGTTTTTTAAAGCTGTAAAAAATAAACATATAATAAATATTGACGATGAAAATGCGAAATATTTCTTAAATACAAAAGCAAAAGAAGTTTTTAAATTTGGACTTTCTGATGCTGAAAATATAAAAATTTTAGAAAATGGATCTGAATTTGATGTAAGAAGTGTAAATTTTAAAATAAATTTATTAGGTAAATTTAATATTTATAATGCAATTTGTGCTATTACAGTGGCTACTTCATATGGCATATCTTTGGATGTGTGTAAAACAGCTTTAGAAAAAGCTAAAAACATTGAAGGCAGAATGGAAATTGTTGTAAAAAATCCTTTTACAGTAATAGTAGATTATGCTCATACTCCAGAGCAATTAGAAAATGTATATAAAACCCTAACTGCTACAAGCTATAAGCCACAAGCTACAAGCTTGATTTGCGTTCTTGGAAGTTGTGGTGGAGGAAGGGACAAGTGGAAAAGACCTGTACTTGGAGAATTGGCAAGTAAATATTGTAATGAAATTATTGTTACTAATGAAGATCCATATGATGAAAATCCAGAAGAAATTATTGATCAAGTAATTGCTGGAGTTTCAAGTTCTAAGCTTCAAGTTACAAGAAAGATTATTGATAGAAAAGAAGCTATCAAAATTGCTTTAAAATTGGCAAAAGCAAATGATATTGTTATAATTACAGGTAAGGGTAGCGAGCCTTTGATGTGCCTGGCAAATGGTAAAAAAATTGCTTGGTCAGATAAAGAGATTGTAAAAAGTGAAATGGGCGAATTTGCTGAAAAATTCTAAAAAAATTAAGATATAATAAATATGGTATTTAAAGAAGGCGAAAATAAAAACGAAAAACCTAAAACTCAGATAACTAGAGAAGAGTTTGATAAAATGGTGTGGCAAATTGATCCTGATTTATGGGATAGAGCTGTTAAGTTTGAGGTGAAAAAAAAGAATATAAAAGAATTGGGTCAAGTAGGAGAGGGTATATTAAGAAGAAAATTAGCAGAACAGAGAAGGGTTGAATTATTAAAAGAGTATGAAGTTGTAGATAATTTACCTCAGAATGAAGTGGAAGGCCTTCCTGTATTAAATCTAGAGGGGCTTAAAAAAGCCAATGAGCAACAGATTGCTGATGATAGAGAAGAAGCTGAAGCATTAAGGAATCAATTATTAGGAGAGATGTTATCAGATAAAGAAAAGATAGAAGCAATTAAAGCTAGGGCTAGAATTCTGGGGCGACCATTAACTGGGCCAGAACAAAAAAATGCAGTTGAAAGTGCTTTAAAGCTAAAAAATTCTCAAAAAAAAGTAGAGGCTTTGAGTGGTTTTAGCCCTCAAGAATCAAAAGAAGAAAAAGATACTGAGTTTCAAAAACTTTGCAAAGAATTTCAAGAAGATTTTAGGAATAAGAAAGCTCGTTACAGTATAGAAACTAAAATACCAAAAGGAAAAGATTTTCACGGATATTTGGAAAAAGGTTATAAAGAAAGTTATGTTACATTTGTCGATGGAGAGGAAAAAAGAGAAGTGCTTTTTACAAGTGCTATAAAGGGCAGGGACGGAGATTGGCTTAAAAGTGGTGATGCGATGATCTTTTTAGATCCATTGCCAGAAATGCAATATATAAATGGGGAGAAAATGCAAGGTGTTATTTTAAAATATAATATTGATGCAAGTAATTTGTCTGATATTGGAAGAGATATATACGCAGAGATAAAATTATATATTAGAGAAGACTTGGCCACAAAGATTTTTGAACAGATAAAAGCTGATCCCAAAAACTTTTGGAAAATTGTAGAAAGCGTAGAGCCGGAACTTCTTTCTTTGGTGCCAAAAAGGGAAACTGATTTATCCGAAACAAGCGGAAAATATGCGAAAAAAAGACCACTAGGTTTAGTTGTTTATGATAAAGATAAATTTAAAGAACAATTTACTAGAAGTGGTAAAAGAGATCGAGCAGAAAGTGAATATTTTAGGAAAGATGCTAGAAACTTTGAAGTTTTGTCTTGGGATAAGGAAGTAAAAAAATAAAATAATTTAGTTTGCTGAAAAATTATAATGTATG
>CAINWR010000066.1 GCA_903854535.1 Candidatus Staskawiczbacteria bacterium
AGAATTGGAAGGCAAGTTTTTAAAAGAATTTTGGAAAAGCATCCTGATGTAGAAGTAGTAGCTATTAATGATTTAACAGATAATGAAACCTTAGCACATCTTTTAAAATATGATTCTAATTATGGTAAATTTGATGCTGATATTTCTTTTTCTGAAAATTCAATTTCTGTAAATAATAAAGAATATAAAACCTTTTCAGAAAAAGATCCTATTAATTTACAATGGAAAGAACTAAAAGTAGATATTGTATTAGAATGTTCAGGAGTTTTTACAGATAGAGATGGTGCTAATAAGCATATTACAGCTGGTGCTAAAAAAGTTATTTTATCTGGCCCCGGTAAAGACCCTTCGAATTTCTTAGGGCAAGAAAAGATTCCAGGATTTATTTTAGGGGTAAATACAGATAATGTAGATTTCTCTAAGATAGATATAATGGATATGGGCTCTTGCACTACTAATTGTTTAGCGCCAGTAGTAAAAGTATTGAATGATAATTTTGAGATTACTAAGGGATTTATGACTACTGTTCATAGTTATACTAATGATCAAAGAATTTTAGATCTGCCTCATAAAGATTTAAGACGTGCAAGATCTGCAGGACAAAACATTATCCCAACAAGCACAGGAGCGGCTAAATCAATTGGCAAAATAATTCCTGAATTGTCTGGCAAGTTAGATGGCATTTCAGTGAGAGTTCCGACACCTACAGTTTCGTTGCTTGACTTAGTTGTTGAGGTAAAGAAGTTAGTTGCAATAGATGAAATAAATCAAGCATTTATTAAAGCTAGCCAGGATGATAATTTTAAAGGGATATTAAAGGTAGTTAATGAGAAGCTTGTTTCATCAGATTTTAAGGGGGACAATTATTCTTCAATAATTGACTTGCCAGAAACCAAAGTAAATGGTAATATGATAAAAGTAATTAGCTGGTATGACAATGAATGGGGATATTCTTGTAGACTCGCAGAATTTTGTGAGTTTGTAGGAAAGAAAATTTAATATTTCGCTCGGCAACAAACTTTTTTCCGTCTGTTGGTAGACCCCTTGTCTTCCTTCGGGAGGCAAGTGGAACAAGGACTGCAAAAAGTTTATTGCCTCGCTTATTCTTTAATGAAAAATCAAACAAAGAAGTGTACAAGAAGACATATTAAGAGGCAAGCAATCAAAAGAAAGGCAAGGAATGTAAAATAGTTTTTGTATTTGGAAATTAAAACAGGTTGAAGCCTGTTTTTAATTGCATGGTATTGACAATATTATTGTTTATGATATAATTAATGTATAATACAAAAATATGAATTATTCATTAAATGAAGATATTTTTGATTTAATATTTAATAGAATGAAATTGTGGTTTATCCCTATTAAAGAGAATAGCTATTCTCCAATCTTTTTGAACAGTAAAATATTGTTATATTTTGTAGTTTTGATTTTAGTTTTTAAAATTTTGTTTGTTTCTATATCTATTAATTTTCCAAAGTATATATTTTTTGCTGATGTTTCAAAAACAGATTTAGTTTCATTAATTAATAAAGAAAGAGCTGTTTTAGGGCTTCAAACTCTAAGTGAAAATTCTAAGTTGAATCAAGCAGCTTTGCTTAAGGCAAAAGATATGGCATATAATCAATATTTCGCACATACTAGTCCTAATGGAATTAGTCCATGGTTTTGGTTCAAAAAAATTGGATATAATTATAAATATGCTGGTGAAAATTTAGCAATTGGATTTACAGAGTCTACAGATGTATATAATGCTTGGTTTGATTCTCAATCTCATAGAGAAAATTTCTTAAATCAAAATTATAGTGAAGTAGGAACTGCTGTTTTAAATAGTAATTTTGGTGGTAATAACACTATAATTGTCGTTCAACTTTTTGGAAAACAAAAGACTACATCTCCTGCTCAAGTAATTGAGGGTAAAAATGTGAAACCAGTTTTAAAGTCATTGCCTCAAAATAGTAAGCCTATTGTAATTTATCAAGAAGGAGTTAATATGGCCATAGAGGCTGAAAATGGTAAAACAATAGAAATTACCAGTAAAAAAGTTTTATCTGAAAATATAAATTTGCCAGATGATATATTAACTATAAAACAAGATAATAATGATGGTAAGAACTCCTTAGATTTAAAATTTTTAAACATTGCTTTTTATAGATCAGAAGAATTTATTGATAAATTTATTTTTTGGATATATATATTGGTGTCTGTAATTTCTGTTTTAAATATTATCGTAAATTACAAAATACAAAATAGAAAATTAGTTTTAAAATCATTTTTTATGGTTTTTGTGCTTTATATTGGAATTTTGGTAGATAAAGATTTGTTAATTAAAATGTTTTTAAATATATAAAATGTTTAATAAAAATATAAAAAACAATTTTAAAATATTTGCAATTCTATATGTTTTAGGATTTATTGTTTTTAATTGGCAGGATGTTTCGTGGTTGTTTAATTATAAAGCAATAGCTGGAATAACTTATGAATATTTTAATCCTTATTATAATAAGGATGTTGTAGAAGCATATTATCAAAATCAAGTTTTACCAAATCCAACCCTACCAGACACAAGAATTAATAATAGTGTTACATTAAATAATAATTTATTAGAAAATATTTATTTTGAATACACAGATAAAGATAAAATTTTAGAAATTCCAAGCATTGGACTTGAGACTGAAATTGTTTTCCCAAAAACAAAAGATATTAATGATCTTTACAAATACTTAGATTCTGGAGTTATTTATTATCCTGATTCAGCGTTGCCCAATCAAGTTGGAGAAATTACTATTTTGGGGCATTCTGCTCCACCTGGTTGGCCAAAGATTAAACATGATACAGTTTTTAGTAATTTGGATAAATTAAAATTTGGACAAGAAATTTACCTTAATTTAGATAATAAAAAATATACATATATAGTAAGAGATACAAAAATAATTGATAAGGGTCAGGAAATCGAAAATTCATTGACAAATAATACGAATGTGATAATGTTAGTTAGTTGTTATCCGCCAGGAAAAGATTACAAAAGGATTGTGGTTTTTGCAGAGATTCAAACTAAACAATAATAATAAATATAAATTAATAAATAATATAATTTAAAAATATGGACAAAAAGTATTTAATTATAACTTTATTAGGATTAATTTTTGCAGTTAATGTTTCTGCACAAAATGGTTTTTTGCTAGAAACAGCTGAGCCAAAATATAGTAAGACTTGGGTGACTACAATTACTTGTCAGTCTTCTGCTAATGGTCAATATAAGACCTTTGGTAGCTCAGACCCATATTTATTAGTAGATTTGGTTGCAAGAAATATTACGCAGAATAATTTATCATTTGCTGTTCCTACTCAGCCAATAGTAAGATATGACAATGGAACTGGATCTGTAAATAAATGGAATAACGATGGTATCTTTGATTTAAATACTTTAAATGCTGTTTGTAGTATATTGGGATACGATAATTATATATCATCTGAATGTCTTGATAATGAAAGGAGCGCAAAATATCCAAAAGGAAAATGTAATTTTGATACTCCATATAATAATCAATTATCTAGATTTTCAGGAAATTATTGTACTCCTCATTATGTAAAAAAATGCGTTGGAGATTCTGTGTATTGGTTTGATTCTTGTAATAATCAAAAGGAATTAGTAGAAGATTGTAATAATGGAGAAATTTGTTTAAACGATCAATGTGTTGTTACAGCTTGTAGTGATTTGGCATATAGGATTACAAATTTTATAAATAACTATGGGTATTATGTTTCTTGTGGAAGTTCTTTATATACTTCTGATTTTGATGTGAATGGAGATAAAGTAATAAATACTTATGATGTTTTTAAGGCAAAGTATGCAATGTCAGAAACAGAGTGCCTTACTAGTAAACCTAATATTTGTTGCACAGATAATTCTTCTCAAAGATGTAATGTATTAGAAAACAAAATATATTATTACAATTCTTGCGGAGAGCAAGGTTCAGTACAAGATGATTGTAATGTTGCCGATAGAAAATGTAATGCAAATGATACACAATGCAGTAATGTAGCTTGCACAACTTCAAACACAATAGAAAAGTGTGGTTCTGAACAAGCACAAGGAGCTTTGTTTTGTGGAAATTCAAATCAAGGCCAAAACCCAAATGCAGTTTACCAAAAATACA
>CAINWR010000067.1 GCA_903854535.1 Candidatus Staskawiczbacteria bacterium
AGCAATAAAAAAAGATTTTCACCATGAAAATCTCTTTACTAAAATCATTTTGTCACAAATATTTATAAAAGTCAAGCTAAAATATATTTCTTATTACTTTTTCATAGACTTTAAAGCAAGTTTTATTTTCTCTTCTACGTTTTTTACATCTTGCGGAACTTGAGCAAGGGCGTCTCTAGCTTGTTGTTTTGAAAAACCAAGTTGCATCAAAGCAGATTCTGATTCGTCCGAGCTTCCAAATTTTTGTCCTCCTAAAGTTTTAATTTTTCCTGTGAGTTCCAAAATAATTGTTGAAGCGCGCTTGGCCCCAATACCAGGAATTCCATCAAAAACCTTTTCATCTTGAGCTAAAATTTTATCTCTTATTTTTTCTAAGCTTCCAAGTGCTGAAATTTCCAAAGCAGCTTTTGGCCCAACTCCGCGAATATCGCAAAGTATATCAAAAAATTCCAATTCATCATAATTTAAAAATCCATAAAGGTCTAAAACATTTTCTGCGACTTTTAAATATGTAAAAAGTTTGATATCTGTGTTAATTTCTGGTAGATTTAAAATAGAGTTTTTAGATAAAAAAACTTTATACCCAACACCATTGTTGGTTTCTACAATAATAAACTTATCTTTTTTCGTAGTAATTGTGCCCGATATAGTAGCAATCATATTTTTATATTATATGAAATTTCAACTAAAATCAAACTTTAAACCTACAGGCGACCAGCCAAAAGCCATAAAAACTTTAGCTGATAATTTAAAAAAAGGTGCAAAGCACCAAGTGCTTTTGGGTGTTACAGGATCAGGCAAAACTTTTACTATGGCCAATGTAATTAGCAAAATACAAAAGCCAACTTTGATAATTTCTCCCAATAAAACTTTAGCTGCTCAGCTTTATCAAGAATTTAAAGAGTTTTTTCCAAACAACGCAGTGCATTATTTTGTTTCATATTATGATTATTACCAACCAGAAGCTTACATTCCACAAACAGACACATATATAGAAAAAGATGCCAAGATAAATGAAGAAATAGATAGAATGCGACATTCTGCAGTGCAAGACTTGCTTTCAAGAGATGATGTTATTGTAGTAGCTTCTGTTTCTTGCATATACAACATTGGAAGCCCAGAAAACTACAAAGGTATTTCTTTTGAAATAAAACAAAATCAAAAAATAAAAAGGTCAGAATTTATTTTAAAACTTTCTGATTTGCAATATCAAAGAAATGACATTGAGTTCAAACCAGGCATGTTTCGAGTAAGAGGGGGGGCAATAGAAATTTTTATTGTAACTGGAAACGAAATATTACGCGTAGAATTTTCTGCTGATAAAATCTCAAAAATCTCAACATCCGAGCCAAGCGTTTCTACAAGCTACAAACTACAAGCTACAAGCTACCGCTTGTTTCCTGCTCATTTTTGGCTGGCACCTCATGAAAAAATAAAATTAGCAATTAAAAATATACAAGATGAATTAGAGACAAGATTAAAAGAATTAAAAAAACAAAAAAAGCTTTTAGAAGCCGAGCGCCTTGAACAAAGAACAAATTACGATATAGAAATGCTTCAAGAAACTGGCTTTTGCCATGGCATTGAAAATTATTCCAGCCATTTAGAATTCAGAGAACAGGGGCAAGCTCCGTTTTCTTTAGTGGACTATTTTAAAGATAAAGATGCCGGTTCTTTAATTTTTATTGATGAATCACATATTTCTATTCCCCAAATTAGAGCTATGTCTATTGGAGACAAAATAAGAAAAGAGACTTTAATTGATTTTGGATTTCGCTTGCCTTCAGCTGTAGACAATAGACCACTTAAATTTAATGAATTTGAAGAAAGAGTAAAACAAGCAATATATGTTTCTGCTACTCCAGGAGATTATGAAATATCCCGAGCACAAAGTGCCCGAGGATCCTCGACAAAATCGGGAGAAAAATCTGGTAAAAATATTATAGAACAAATTATTAGACCAACTGGACTTTTGGAACCAAAAATAGAAATACGCAAAACAGAAAATCAAATTCAAGATTTGATTAAAGAAATAAAAAAATATGTTGAAAAAAAGGAAAGAATTTTGGTAGTGACTTTAACAAAAAGATTAGCTGAGGAAATTGCAGATTATTTGCTTGAAAGAAATATTAAAGCTCAATATTTACATTCTGAAGTAAAAACTTTAGAGCGCCCAGAAATATTAAATAATTTTAGACAAGGAAAATTTGATGTTTTAATTGGAATTAATTTACTTAGAGAGGGCTTAGATTTACCAGAAGTTTCGCTGGTTGCAATTTTAGATGCAGATAAAGAAGGATTTTTAAGGAACAAAACAACTTTAATCCAAACAATGGGAAGGGCCGCCCGTCACATAAATGGACAAATTATTTTATATGCAGATAAAACAACAATGTCTATGCAAGGAGCAATTGATGAAATAAATAGAAGAAGGAAAATTCAAGAAACTTACAACAAAAAAAATAGCATTACTCCTACTGCTATTATAAAAAATATTAGAAATTGGGAGGCGTCCAAAAAAGAAGATATAGCATTAGAATTTCCGATGCTAAATGACAAATCATTTGACAAGCTCAGGACCAAAGGGCTTCTAGAAAAAGAAATGAAACAAGCTGTAAAAAATCTTGATTTTGAAAGAGCAACTGAACTACGCGATTTGATTAAGAAAATCAACACTCCATAATTCTATCTATATCACTATTAAAATTTCTTTCATGTTTTTCTATATATTCTTTAAATTCACTTTCTGAATTAAATACTAATTTACTCTTTTTGCCCCAAACAGGTAATATATATCCTTGTTTATTTTTTGTTATATTTTCTGCCTTATATCCAGATTTTATTAATTCATAATAAGCTTCTCTTGAAACAAAAATACCATTTTTTTGTAAATCTAGCCTCTTAGATTCCAAAGTATCTGCGAACTTTTTTGCGCTATATTTATATCCCAACTCTGCATCATCTAATTTAATACTAAGAAATTTTACTTTTTCTTTATTGGGAATATTTTCCCACCTATTTTCAATGGCCCTTGCACATTTATCTACTTTAAGAGCATTTTTTAAATATTCAATTTCTTTATTACTATATTGCTTATCTGAATATTCCTTAGCATAAGATGCTAATCTAATATTTGAAGAATCCTGATAAGCATTAAAATCATTTAATAAATTTTTATTATTATCTTTTTCTACTTTATTTAAAAATACTGATTTTAAACTTGCAAAAACTGCATCATTTTTTTTATGAACTGCTTTTATCATTTTAAAAGCCAAGTTTTCCAAAAATTTATCTTCTTGCATATTAATATATTTTACCATAAAAATAAAATATAGTAAAAATGCCCAGATAATTATCTGGGCATTTTTTAATACGTGCTTCTATACCACAGCTTCTGTAGCTTGTCTTTGAGATTTAGATTTTTTGTGCAATTCTGCAAAAACTCTTTCCTTTGCATCATCATCTAATATTCCAGCCAACTTTTCAACTTCACTTTCTATAAATTCTTGTTGTTTTTCTCTTTCTAATTCTTTTACTTTATTCTCATAATCAGTTTTAATTTTTTCTAAAAATTCATCAAATTTTTCTCCTTGTATTTCTTCTACTACACCATCTTTCTTTTTTATCTCAATAACATCTTGCACTTTTGATAAAAGAGGTAAAATTCCAAAACTCAAAATATTTAATGCTCTAGGCAATGCTTTTTTCTGTGCTAAAAATTCTTTTGTTTTATTGCTAAAAATACCACCTTTAAAAAA
>CAINWR010000068.1 GCA_903854535.1 Candidatus Staskawiczbacteria bacterium
GCTCAACTGGCAACAACTCAGGCTGGATACAAACAAACACATGGCAAGAAACAAATCTCAACTATGACAAAGAATACACATACACAGTAAAATACAGAAACGGCAACGCAATAGAAACCTCCACAATCTCAACAACTCAATCAACCCCATTTGCTTCTTTTGGCACAGTTGTTCTTCAACCGCAAGCTTCAGAACCAACTCCAACACCACAAGAAGTCATACCAACACCAGAATCACAAGAACCTCAAACAGAGCTACAACAACCTCAGCCAGAACAATCAACAGAACAACCAACTCCTCAAACAAATCAACAACAAACTCAAGCTTTAATCACAGAAATCAAAGCTAAGCTTGTAGAGTTAATCACACAGCTAATAGTGTTACTTCAAGAAAAGATAAATAACAGATAAATATTTAAAGCAAAAACCACTTTTAAATAAAGTGGTTTTTTGAGATTATTTTTTGCAATTATTCTTTTTCTGAAAGAATTGCTTTTAATTCAATATTCTGGCCATTTCTTAATATTTCAAAAATTGTTTCTTTGCCTACTTCGCACTTTTGTAAAATTTGCCCCAAAGGGTTTTCTAAATTAATTTTTTCTCCATTACAAGAAAGCAAAATATCAAATTCTTTTATCCCAGCTTTATCTGCTGCTGAATCTTTGATTACTGGGCTTTCTCCCAACGCTTCTCTTACTACAATAGCACCTTCTTCTACTGGCAATTTGTTGGCCTTAGCCATTTCTTTGGAAATTAATACATATTTTATTCCTAAGAAAGGTATAACTATTTTGCCAAATTTCTTAATTTCTTGCAGATCTTTTTTGGCATAATTTATAGGAATTGCAAAACCAATATTTTGAGCACCCATAATTGTAGCTGTGTTAATACCTATAACTTGGCCTTGCATATTTACTAAAGGACCGCCAGAATTTCCTGGATTTATAGCTGCATCTGTTTGGATTAAACCTCTTAAATTTTGAGATTGATTTTCAATTCCACCAAAAGCTGTAATGTATCTTGATAAGCCAGACACAATGCCAGTAGATAAAGTATCTGTAAATTCTCCAAGAGCATTACCTACTGCCATAACTTCTTCACCAATTTCTATTTTATCAGAATTTGCCATATCTAAATAAGGTAAATTATATGAATCAATTTTCAGAATTGCAAGATCATTAATTGGATTACGAGATAAAACTTTAGCAGGAAATTTTTTAGTTGGTTCAATAATTACCGTATAATCTGCTGTTGTATCAGCTACTACATGATTTGAGGTTATAATATATCCATCTTTTGAAATAATAAACCCAGATCCACCACCAATTTGTGTAGATTCTAAATTATTTTTCTCTCCATTTGTTTTTGGCATAATATATTCTTTGCCACCAAATGGGAAAGAATAAAAATCCTCAACCTTTGGAAGGTCTTTGGAAACAATTATTGTAATTACAGCGGGGCAAACTTTTTTGGCAATTTGAACTATTGGAGATTTAAACATATTTTTATAGTTAATTTTGATTAATTATAATTCTTTGACAATATTTTTGCAAGGAGTATAATAAATAAATAAAATTAAAAAATAAAAAGATATGAAAAAAATATATTTAATAATGGCATTGTCTTTAGTATTATTTCTTGGGGCAGATAAAATATTATCTGCAACAACTAATTGTGTAGATTCTGATGGTGGTAAAATTTTTAATATAAAAGGTACGGTAACATATTTATATAATGGATTAAGTAGATCAGCTACTGATTATTGTTTTAGCGATACATCTTTAGTTGAAAGATATTGCGCTCAAGGTAGTGCTTTTAATATGACGCAAGTTTGTGAATATGGGTGTGATGTAGCTAATAGCGTGTGTAAAGCATCTCCAGCTGTTGATAACCAGGAAAATCCTGGCACAACCACAGGTGGTGACACAACCACTGGCACAGGGACCACTGGAACTCAAGTTAAATGTTCAGAAACAGATAGTGGTAATAACATATGGAAATATGGAATTTTAAATGATCCAAAAGGTGGCCAGAAGTTTGATTATTGTGTTGGTTCTGGGCCAGGAAGCTCTGTGGGTGAATATTATTGTACTGGAGATTATGCTTATACTTTTGCATATTTTAGATGTGATTATGGTTGCGAATCTGGTGCTTGTAAAACAAGAATTAATTTTACTTCACCTTTATCTGCTTCAAGCGCTAATACAAAATTAAATTTTGGGAGTAAGTATGATATTGTATGGCAAGGCCAAGGCTCAATAGGAAAAAATATATCCTTAGATATTTATAAAATGCAATTTAGACCAGAAGGAAATTTTTGGACAACTTGGACAAAAGTAAAGACCTTAAAATTAATAAATATTTCTGATACGCTGTTTTCTGGATCTTTAAATGGCTGGACAAATGATTTGGCTGTAAATGATGATTCACATGGTTATGCATTTGTTATGAATGACTTGGCACTAGTTTCTGGAGAAACATCAATTGTTGGTTACCAATTTTTTCAAGTGGTGAGTTCGGGTGGTGTTGAAGGGGTTGGTGGTGGTTTAAATGGTTTCGAATGCACTGACTCTGATGGAGGTGTTAAAGCTTTTACAAAAGGAACTGTTAGCACAACTGCAGGACAATCTTATGTAGATGTATGTAATGTAAATTATGTTAAAGAATATTTTTGTGATGGTGCAAATATAAGATCAAATGATGTTTATTGTTCTGCTGGGTGTAGTAATGGATCTTGCAATATAGATTGTACAGATTCAGACAATGGTAAAGACATTTTCACTAAAGGATTTTTATCAAGAAAAAGTACCAGTGTTCAAAATTATGATAGTTGTACAAGTTCTAACACAAAAGTTATAGAAAATTTTTGTAATGCAGAAACTGGTTTAATTGATAGTGAAATTATTGATTGTAAAAATGGCTGTATAGATGGAGCTTGTAAACTAGATTGTAATCCAGATTGGCAGGCAAGAGAATGGTCTTCTTGTTCTTCGGCTACTTTGACGCAAACAAGAGAATACTATGATAAAAATAATTGTAATATAACAAAAGATAAGCCAGCAACTGAAACTAGGAATTGTTCTATAATTGATGTAAATAATACTGGAGATAATACTAATAATCTTACTTGCACTGATACAGATAATGGTAGAAATTATTTTACAAGAGGTATTACTTATTTATCTGATGTACTTGTTAATAGGCCTACAGATGTATGTTCTGCTGATAGAAAGAGTCTTACAGAATATTATTGTGAAGAAGGGGTTGTTAAAAGTGAAATAGTGCCATGTCAGAACGGTTGCTTGAATGGTGTTTGTAATTCATCTTGCACAGATTCAGATAATGGTAAAGTTTATAATATAAAAGGAACTACAGTCTATGGATCTTCTACTGTTGTTGATAAATGTTATGATAAAAATCCAAAATGGCTTCAAGAATATTATTGTGATGTTGATGGAGTGAGAAAATATGAATGGAAGTTTTGTTCTTTGGGTTGTGATACAGAAAAAGCAATTTGTAGGCAAGCAGAAAATACTTGCGAGCCAAACTGGAATTGTACAGCTTGGAGTACTTGCTCAAACTCAAGTCAAGTGCGAACTTGCACAGATAGCAATAACTGTGGAGTAACAACTAACAAACCAGCAGAAACTCAGTCTTGTGGAACATCAGGATCTTGCAGTGATTCTGATACGGGAAAGGATTACTTTACCAAAGGTTTTACAATAAATGCTTTTAATCAGAGGTCAGATGATAGTTGTTCTGGTAATGATTTGACCGAATATTATTGTAAAAATGATGGTAGTGGTGCCTCTATGTTTGAAATTAAAAAATGTGATTATGGTATTGGTGCTTACAAATGTGAAAATGGTGCTTGTGTAGCTACAACTTGCACTCCAAACTGGACTTGTACAGCTTGGAGTACTTGCTCAAACTCAAGTCAAGTGCGAACTTGCACAGATAGCAATAACTGTGGAGTAACAACTAACAAACCAGCAGAAACTCAGTCTTGCTCTGTTTCTCAAACTTGTACTGACCCAGATGGAAAAGATTATTTTAGAAAAGAAACATTAGTTTATAGAGGTACGTCATATGCAGATCGTTGTGACTCAAGATATCCAAACCACGTATTAGAATATTATTGTGATAGCACAGGAACAGGTAAGGCTGAATGGGGTTCATGTCCAAATGGATGTGATGGTGATGGCGCTTGCAGGCCTGTAGATACCTGTACTCCAACTTGGATGTGTGGTCCTTGGGGTGCTTGTTCAAATTCGAGCCAATCAAGAACTTGTGTTCAAGGAAATTGTGTTAATCAAGTTGGGACAAAAACAGAAAATCGAAGTTGCAACGTAACAGGGGCCTGTACTGATTCAGATGACGGAAAAAATTATTATAAAGAAGGAATAGTAACCGAAGCTAGTGGTAATACTTATGATGATATTTGTACTGGCAACAGACTTTTAGAATATTATTGTGATGGGAATAGTGTTGGAGTTGAAGAAAAACTTTGTATATGTAAAAATAATAAGGCATGTAACCAAGCAGTTTTATGTGAGGATTCTGATGGAAAAAATTACTTTACTGATGGATTTGTTTTATATTCAGGCAATTTAGTTCACGATTATTGTTCGGGTGATTTATTGCAAGAAAGATACTGTACTACTGCTGGGACACAAGCTAGTGAGACAATAAGATGTCAATATGGTTGTAATAATAGTAATAAGGCTTGTAATGTTTCATCAACTTGCTCTCCAAATTGGACTTGTGGAGCTTTTGGAGTTTGTAGGAATGGAACATGGGAAAGAACATGCACTCAAACTAATTGTCCATATTTAGAGAAAACAAAAACAGAAACTCAATCGTGCGCAACTTGTAATGAATCTGATGGTGGAGAAGTATATTCTATTAAGGGGGTTTTAAATTATATAGATATAGCTGGTAAAACAGAAACAAAAGAAGATGTTTGTATTGATAGTTCTAATTATGGTAAGGATAAATTACTTAAAGAATATTATTGTCAAACTGTAGGTGGTTATACACATTGGACTTCGAAAGAAAAGTTATGCGAAAATGGTTGCATTAATGGATCTTGTAATACTCATACAGAATGTCAAAATCAGAAATGTGTTTCGGTGAGTGGCACTGGATCAAATAGTTGTACTTTTGGTAATGATTCAACTTGTAGCGGAGGTAATGGGACTTGTACAGATACTGATGGCGGAAAAGATTACTTTGTCCGAGGAGAAGTAAATGCTTTTAGCGCTACTGGCAATAGGAAGGTTTCTGATTCTTGTTCAGGAAATTATCTTACAGAAGAATATTGCGAAGGAGGTATTGCTAAAACTGAAGCTAATCATTGGTGCGCCGATGGATGCTCTAATGGTGCTTGTATAGCACCAGTTTGTAGTGAAACAGATTCAGGGAGAGACTATTTTAATCCAGGAGTAACAACTGGTTCTAATGGAGAAAGACATTATGATGTTTGTGCAAATGGTATTCTTGGAGAATTTTATTGTGGTAGTGATAATAGAACAGCATTTTATGAGTCAGTAACTTGTGGAGAAGGATGTGATAGTAGTAATAAAGCATGTAAACAGACAGTACCAACTTGTACAGAATCTGATAATGGAAAGGATTACCTTGTAAAAGGAACTACAAGCATCTTAACCGGCAGCTCTTTAATGGATCAATGTCTTGATGCCTATCAACTTCAAGAATATTATTGTGCGTCACCTGCTGCTACTGCTATTTCAACTGAATTTAAAAATTGTGAAAATGGATGTGCAAATGGATTTTGTAAGCCAGGCGTATCTCAATCCTGTGTTGATCCAGATGGTAAAAATTATAATAGAAAAGAAACAATGGCCTATTTAGGACTAACATATACAGATTATTGTGACTCTAGGTTTCCTGGATATGTAGTGGAGTATTATTGTAATGATGAAGGGGTTGGTAAGGCGCAATATGGATCTTGTGGTAATAGTACTTGTTTCTCGGGAGCTTGTAAATAATAAAATATTACAAAACAAATCCGCATTTTTGCGGATTTTGTTTTGTAAAAAATGGTATAATTTAGTAATCGCTTTCGCTTGAAATCAAAAATTAGATGTGATAAAATGATTAAATGATACTTTAAAATTAATTATTCTTTACTATGGCAAAAATATCTTGGAGAGGGCAATCTTGTTTTGAAATTTCTGTATCTAACTCAAAAGATCATGAAGCAAATATTATAATTGATCCTTTTGATGAAGAAATAGGTTTGCGAGTGCCAAATTTATCTGGTGATGTGCTTTTAATTACGCATAATCATCATGATCATAATAATGTAAAAGCAGTTAAACCTGACCCTTTTATAATTAAGGGCCCTGGAGAATATGAGGTTAAAGGAGTCTTTGTACAGGGTATTTTATCATCTCATGATGAAAAAGAAGGTAAAGACCTGCCTAGCGTCAAGGCTGGAAAGGGTAAAAACACTATTTATACAATTGAAGCTGAAGATATGAAGTTTTGCCATTTAGGTGATTTGGGCCAGAAAGAGCTTACTTCAGAGCAATTAGATAAAATCGGAACAGTTGATGTGCTGATGATTCCAGTTGGAGGAGAGGGTTATACTATTTCTTCTGTAGAAGCTATGAAAATAGTTTCACAAATTGAACCTAAAATTGTGATTCCAATGCATTATGAAATTCCAAAACTTAAAATCAAATTAGATCCAGTAGAAAAGTTTTTAAAAGCTATGGGTAAAAATACCGGAGCAGTTGTCCCACAAGAAAAGTTTTTAGCTAAAGAAAGCACAATGCCAAAAGAAGGCACAGAAGTAGTAGTATTATTACCATAATTTTCAAAATGAAAATTCATGAATTCATAAGTAAACTTCAGTCTTTATCAGATGAACAGAAGAAAACAATAATAATTATTATTGTTATTGTTCTAGCTTTTATTTTTGGATTTTTTTGGTTTAGATCTTCTGCAGAAAGATTAAATAAATTGGGCGAAGTTACAAAAGATATAAAACTTCCAGAAATGAAAATACCTGAAATTAATTTACAGGAAACGCAAACCCCCACAACAAATGATTCTACAAATAATATTACAAAATAATAAATAAGTGAAAACATGATAAAAGAAAAAGAGGAGGACAAGCAAATAAATAATATAGGTAGTGTAAAGCAAAGAGAGATGGTAGAAGAGCTCAAAGAATCATATATTGATTATGCGATGTCTGTTATAGTAGCTCGTGCTTTACCAGATGTAAGAGATGGTTTTAAGCCTGTGCATAGGAAGATTTTGTTTGCAATGAATGAATTGGGGCTTGGATCATCTGCAAAATTTAGAAAATCAGCTGCAGTTACAGGAGATGTTTTAGCTAAATATCACCCACATGGAGATGTGGCTGTATATGAATCTATGGTAAGAATGGCTCAAGATTTCAATATGAGATACCCATTAATTAATGGGCAAGGTAACTGGGGATCAATAGATGGTGATGGAGCTGCTGCTATGAGGTACACAGAATGTAAATTAACTAAAATTGGGGATTTGATGCTTCAAGATATTGAGAAAAATACAGTTAATTTTATTGATAACTATGATGGCACTCGTCAAGAACCTGTTGTTTTGCCAAGTCCTGTACCACAACTTTTATTAAATGGTAGTTTGGGAATTGCAGTTGGAATGGCTACTAATATTCCGCCTCATAATTTAACAGAAGTTTTAGATGCTACAATTCATTTATTAGATCACCCTAAAGCAGAAACTTCAGATTTATTCGAATTTGTTCAAGGGCCTGATTTTCCAACAGGCGGAATAATTTATGATAGAAAGGAAATTATTTCAGCTTATTCTCAGGGAAAAGGAGCTATTATAATGCAAGGCAAGGCTGAGATTGTAGAAAGCAAATCAGGAGTAGACCAAATAGTAATTACAGAAATACCCTATCAAGTTTTAAAATCTACATTAGTTGAGCAAATGGCAGATTTAGTTTCTGAAAAGAAAGTTGAAGGCATAAAAGATATTAAAGATTTATCAGATAGAGAAGGAATGAGGATTATTATTGATGTAAAAAAGGGATTTGAACCTCAAAGAATTTTAAACAAGCTTTATAAATTTACTAATTTACAAAAAACTTTTCACTTGAATTTATTAGCTTTAGTAGATGGCATACAGCCAGAGATCTTATCTTTGGTAGATGTTTTGAAATATTTTATTGATCACAGAAAGCAAGTAACTACTCGTAGGGTGCAATATGATTTAGATAAAGCCAAAGAAAGAGCGCATATTTTAGAAGGCTTAATGATTGCTTTAAAAAATATTGATGCTGTTATTCAAACAATCAAGAAATCAAAAGATAAAGAAGAAGCTAAAGAAAATTTAATTAAAAAGTTCAAGCTTACAGAAAGACAAGCAGTGGCAATTTTGGAAATGAAATTGCAAACTTTAGCTGGTCTTGAAAGATTAAAAATAGAAGAAGAATTAGAGAATTTAATGAAGCTTATCAAGGAATTGACTGCTATTTTAAAAAGTCCTGAGAAGCTAAAAGATATAATTAAAAAAGAATTTCAGGAATTAAAAGAAAAATTTGGGGATAAAAGAAGGACAAAAGTTGTAAAAGGTAAATTAGGTGAGATCTCAGAAATTGATTTAATTCCACTTGAAGAAACTATAGTTACTCTTACAACTGGTGGTTATATAAAAAGAATTAATCCAGATACATATAAAGCTCAGCATAGAGGTGGCAAAGGTCTTGTAGGAATGAAGACAATGCAAGATGATATTGTAGAACATTTTCTTACAGCTTCTACTCATGACAACTTAATGTTTTTTACAGATTCTGGTAAAGTTTTTCAAACACAAGTTTATGAAATACCAGAAGGCAATAGAGTAGCTCGTGGCAGAGGATTGATGAATTTTTTGGAAATATCAACAAATGAAAAAGTTCTTTCTATGGTCCCTACCACAGGAGCTCCGCAAGGAAAGCCTACAGAGAAACAGGGCCAGCTTTTAGAAAATACTGATAAATTTTTAGTAATGATTACCAAAGATGGCACTATTAAGAAAACAGCTCTTGAAGAATTTGGTAATGTGAGAAAGTCAGGAATTATTGCTATTAAATTAGATAAAGGAGATTTGTTGAGAAAAGTAGTTAAAACAACAGGGAACGATGATTTAATTATTGTAACCAAAAAAGGAATTGCTATTAGATTTAAAGAAAAAGATGTAAGACCAATGGGCCGTTCAGCCTCTGGAGTAAGAGCTATCAAGCTTAAATCAGGAGATGAGATTGTGGGAATGGATGTAATTTCCCCCTCCGCTAAAGCTTCGGGGGACAAGCCTGCTGAAAAACAATATTTATTAGTTGTTATGGAAAACGGATATGGTAAAAGAACAGAAGTATCTCAATATAAAACTCAAAGCAGAGGAGGCTCTGGTATTATTACAGCTAAAATAACCTCTAAAACAGGGCCAGCAGTATTATCTTCTATATTAAGAGGTAGTATTGAACAAGAAGATTTAATTGTTATCTCGCAAAAAGGGCAAGTTATTAGAACAGGTGTTACTTCAGTTTCTTTGCTTGGAAGAGCTACTCAGGGTGTAAGAATTATGCGCTTAGATGATGGGGATAAAGTAGCTTCAGGTGCCTGTGTAAAAGAATAGTTGACTTACTCTAATAAAAATTTGTATAATAATACTATGAAGAGAATATTTATTAGTTATTTAGTTTTATTTGTCATATTATTTGCTTTTAGTTATACATCTGTTAATGCTGTTGGTATAATTAATCCTTTGGGAGCAAATAATTTCTGCGAATTATTAACAGGTTTATCTAGTAAGATTGCTGGACTAGTTGCAACTTTATCTGGTATAATGATTATAATAGCAGGTATGATGTATTTAACTTCTGCAGGAGATCAGCAAAAAATGACTACAGCTAAAACAGCTTTAAAATATGCTATCATGGGTATTATTATAGCATTATTAGCTATTCCAATAGTTGAAATAATTAAAGAAGTTCTTAATGTAAGTGTGCCAGGTGGTTGTTAATTAAAAAAAGACAAATATTAAAAGGTCGAATTAATTAAACAGATTACACAGATTAATTACGGATTTACACAAATCACAGATTGTCGCAGGCTTTGCAGATATTTATCTGTGACCTGTGAAAATCTGTTTATAATTTTGTGAAAATCTGTTGTTTCAAAAATATGAAAACATCAAAAATAATAGTTAGTTTATTACTTTTATCAGTAGCTCTTTTGCCAGTAGTTGCATCAGCTCAGCCAGCTACAACAGGCCTTGATTTTACAACATTAACAGGAACAGTAGGGACTCTTTTGTGGCAAATAGTTGGAATCGTGGCTTTGGTAATGTTTGTTATTGCAGGTTTGCAATTTATGTTCGCTCAAGGTGATCCAGGAAAAGTTGCTACAGCAAGGCAGTTTGTATTGTGGGGAGTAGTTGGAATTGTAGTAGCTATATTAGCTTACTCAATAGTTGGAATAGTTGAAAGTATTATTTAATATATAAATATTTCGTAAGTCCGGTCCCGCTTTGGCGGGACCGGCTAGCGAAAATTATTAAGTAAAATTTGGTATAAGAATTATTTTAAAGATTAATTATTAAGATTTTTAAAATAGCTCTTATTTCAAATTTAATTGCAAATCAAAATGTCTATTAAATCAAAATTCTTATTAACTTTACTTGCTTGCTTGTTTTTACCGCTAATGGTTTCTGCTCAATTTACTCAGCCAATAATGGGAATTAGTTTAACTAGTCTTATAAATAGCATTTTAAATATATTTTGGGTATTAGCTACTATATTTGCTGTTGTGTGCTTTGTAATATCTGGTATTATGTTTATGACAGCAATGGGAGATGCGAATAAGGTGAAAATAGCTAGGAATTCTGTAATATTTGGAGCTATTGGGATTGCAGTAGCTATTTTAGCTTTTTCTGTTGTTAATATTATTGATAGTGTCTTATAAAATTATTTAATTTAATATTTATGCAAAAAAAATTATATTTTTCAGTACTAATATTTATTTTAGGGGTTTTAATTGTGCCGCAATTTGCTTTAGCACAACCAACTACTATTACTCAAATAGTTACAAATTTATCTTCTTTAATAACTGGAATTGCAATTTTTGTGGTCGTTATATCTTGGATTCTTACGGGGCTTATATTTTTAACAGCTCAAGGAGATCCAAGTAAAATTACAAAAGGTAGAACAGCTTTAATTTGGGCAGTAGTTGGTACGGCTGTAGCGTTTTTAGCGGGAACTGCAAGAATAATTATTGGCAATGCTCTATCAACAGGATTTTAATTAAATAAATTATTTATAATGCAAGACAAAAAAATATTATTTTTATCATTATTAGCAATTGTTCTAAATTTTCCGTTATTTGTTTCTGCACAAGTAACTGCTGTAGGTATTGTAACAAACATAGCCACAGTTCTTAACAATATTATTTTGGTATTTATTATAATAGCTTGGTTGATTACTGGACTTTTGTTTTTGATGGCAACAGGAAATCCAAATCTTGTTGGGCTGGGTAAAAAAGCAGCTTTTGCTTCAATAATCGGAACGGTAATTTATGTATTATCGGGCGTAGCTTTGGGTATCATTAGTAGTGCAATTTTGCAAGGTCAATAAAATCATTTTTGCAATTGAATTTATTAAAATTAAAATTTAAAACTTATGAATAAAAAAATATTTTTATGTTTGTTTTTAGCGATTCTGATTCTACCATCATTGGTAATGGCTCAAAGTCCTGGTGGTATTGCTTGTACACATGTTAAAAATTTTATGACTGCAATTTATACTATTGCTGTGACTTTAGTAGTTGTAGGTTGGGTTATAGCAGGTATATTATGGCTGACTTCTATGGGTAGTACAGAAAGAACTGGAACGGCAAAAAAAGCCACTACCGCTGCAATTATTGGGACGACGGTAGTTCTAGTTTCTGGGATTGCTGCCCCTGTAATTGCAAGTCTATTAAGTATCCAAGGAGGATTATTAGGTTGTTAGGACAATAAAATATTATTTTAATGATTTCAAAACAATTCTGTTAAGAGCAGGGTTGTTTTTTTGTTTACTCTTTTTTTTTTATTTAATTTTTATAATGATTATGTTTTGTAAATATTTCTTGACGTAGATTTTGAACAAAGTATAATAAATTAACACCTATCGCACAAATACGACGATCGCTACTTTTATGCGATAAGATGTATGATTAAAAATATGAAAATACATAAAAAGAAAACTAGTAAAGAAATTTTGTCAGAAAGAATTTTTAAATTTATAATTGATAAATCAAAAGAAGCATTAGAAGGAGGTTTAGAGTTAATAATCAACCCTTCTGGCATGCAATTTAGCAACAGAAATATCGCTTCTTTTTTTCGTCAAAAAGAATATTTTAAAAGAAGCCCATACTTTGGACAAGTTAAAGGTGGTTATCAGCTTACAGGAAAGGGTAGAATTAAAGTAATAAAAAGTATTTTAATGGAAAAATTAAATAAAGAAGCAAAATGGAATGGTTTTTGGTGGGCAGTTGTATTTGATATCCCTGAGAAGAGAAGAAATATAAGAGAATTATTAAGACGTGAATTAAAAATGATGCATTTTGTGGAGATTCAGAAAAGTATTTGGATAACGCCTTACAACATAGAAAAAGAGTTATTTATATTACTTAAATTATGGACAAAAGATTTTACTGGGAATATAAAGGTTTTGAAAATAGAAAAAATATTAGATGACAAAGAACTTAAAGAGTATTTCGAAATAAAATAGTCTCGCACAAATACAACGATCGTTGCTTTTATGCGATAGTAATGTAAATCTATTTTATGGATTTTTATTATTGGGTTGTTTTTTTGTGATTTTTAAGATAGAATTAAAAGCAATTAAGCAATATATTTATTTGTTTAATGCCGAGGTGGTGAAATTGGCAGACACGCGTGCCTTAGGAGCACGTCCGCAAGGGTTGAGGGTTCGAGTCCCTCCCTCGGCACACTTCATTTTATTCAGCGCAAACACTTTACTTCGCTTTGTGCAAACAAAAACACGGTTTTAATTCGTGTTTTTTAGTCTACAAACTACTAGCTACAACCTACAAGCTAAGTTTATGCTTCTTTGATTCCCACCTTGCCTTTATTAATATTGTTATCTATTTTAGGAAATTTTATTGTGAGAACTCCTTTATCCATCTCAGCTTGAGCATCTTGAGAATTTATATTTTCTGGTAAAATTATTTTTTTGGAAAATGGTCCCCAATAACATTCTTGATATAAGTATTTATTATCTTTTGAGCTGTGGGGATTTTTCCTTTCTCCTTTAATTATCATCATATCTTTTTCTATGGATATATCCACATCACTTATAGCAACGCCTGCTATTGCAGAAGAAATAACAAATTCAGCTTGAGTTTCAAATACATCTACTACAAGCTCCCCTTCTTTAGAGAATATATTTTTTTTTGTTGTATTTGATGTGTCTGAGTTTTTTTCAAGATCTGTATTGATGGCAGAA
Organism: Candidatus Staskawiczbacteria bacterium; assembly: GCA_903854535.1. Classification (GTDB taxonomy): domain Bacteria; phylum Patescibacteriota; class Minisyncoccia; order Minisyncoccales; family Staskawiczbacteraceae; genus XYB1-FULL-32-11. The sequence goes on from CAINWR010000068.1 coordinate 13,528, forward strand.
TCTGATTTTATTTTTTTCATAGTTATAATTTCTTAATATTTTTTAGTTTATTTATTTTATCAAATTTTGGAACTATTAGCAAAAACAATATTATTATAATTGCAACGGGAGCTAATATTTTTGCTTGAGTGTGTTCCATAGTCATTATAGAAAAATTATAAAGTCCATGCAAGAATGTAGCTAGCAAGATGCCCAAGATAGTAAATCTTAATTTACTTTTTGGTTTTGATAAAGAAATAGCTATAAAATATCCAATTAAAGCTGAGCAAAGTGTATGTAGTAATGTAGCGCCCAAGAATCTTCCAAAACTTACTATGGCTGTAGCTAATACAGCATCATTAAATGGAAGGTTGATTGCAGAAGAGATAACATAAAAAACATTTTCTACAGCTGCAAACCCGAGGGCTGAGACTGTCATATAAATCATTGCATCTACTGGTTCATCAAACTCTGGATTATGTAAAACTTTAAATTTTATTACTAAATATTTAAATAACTCTTCTGTAAATGCTATTATCAAAAACCAATAAATTAAATAAATGAAAATTGATGGCAAATTAATGATTCCTAATATTTCGATTAACTGTTTTTGAATTATGTAAACAGGAATGGTAGTTAAAGATCCTAATAGAAAAATCTTTAAAATCATTTTTTTGGATTCTGGGTGAAGGTCTTTTTTGAGATAATAAAAAAGCCAAGCTAATGACGGTAAAATTCCAAAAATAATATATAAAAAATAAATAAAAACCATTTTTTTATTTTGGCCAGTTTTCTACGATAAGTAAATTTTTCTTTTTTATTGGAAGCTCCTGCCAGATTTCTTCGGTAATAAATGGCATAAAAGGGTGTAAAAGTTGCATGCAAGTAGCATAAATTTCTAATAAAAGCCACTTTGCAGAATTTTTCTTTGCCAAATTTTCGCCCATAATATCTTTCTTCTTTTCTTCTATTATTTTATCACAAAATACATGCCAAAAGTAGTGGTAGATTTCTTCACCTGCTAAATAGAATTTATAACTATCCATCTGCTTAGTTATTTTAGAAATTAACTTATTTAACTCAGACAAGTGTTTGGCATCTTCTTTAGAAAGTTTTGGTTTTTTAGATAAATTTACACCATCTGTATTCATCAAGACAAATCTGCCAGCATTCCAAATTTTATTGGCAAAATTTCTATAGCCTTTTATTTTATTTTCATCTAATGGCAAGGATGTGCCCGGAGTATTACCAACAACTAAATTCATTCTCAAAGCATCTGTGCCATATTTTTCAATTAAGTCTAATGGATTTATGACATTGCCTTTAGATTTTGACATTTTTTGGCCTTTAGCATCAAGAACTAGGCCATGCATATAAACATTTTTGAATGGAATTTTGCCCGTGCGGTACAGACTAAACATAATCATACGAGATACCCAGAAAAATATTAAATCTCCCCCAGTTTCCATAACATCTGTGGGGTAAAAATTTTTAATATCATTTTTATTATGGCTTGCCATGAGCGTAGCGAATGGCCATTGCCCAGAAGAAAACCAAGTGTCAAAAGTATCGCCATTTTCATCTCCGGGGATTGGAATGCCCCAAGCAATTTGGCGAGAAAGTGGCCAGTCTAAAATATTATTTAGCCAGTGTAAAGCAATTTTCTTATAATGTTCTGGTATGAATTTTATTTTTCCTGTTTGAATAGCTTTTATAGCAGGTTTTGCTAAAGGTTCCATTTTCAAGAACCATTGTTCCATTATTTGAGGCTCAATTAAAGTGTTGCACTTGTAGCAAGTTTTTACTACGTGTTTATAATTTTCTTCAATTTTTACCACCAAACCTTTTGCTTGCAATTTTTCAATTATTTTTGGTCTGGCTTCTAAAATTTTCATTCCTGCAAATTCACCTGCAATTGGCAAAAGTCTTCCTTGTAAATCAATTATTTGTTCTTGCTCTATACCTCTGCGTTGAGATAAATCAAAATCTACTGCATCATGCCAAGGAGTAACAGTCATAGCCCCTGTCCCAAATTCTAGATCTATTGATTTTGCATCTTTTATAATAGTAGCTGTAATTGGACCATTTATCCATTCTAATTGTATTTTTTGACCGTCTTTGTATTCTGCATATCTTTTATCATCTGGATGTACTACAACATATTTATCTCCAAATTTTGTTTCTGGTCGAGAAGTGGCAATAGTAAAAGGTCCATATTTTAAGTAATAAAATTTCTCTATTCTTTCTTCGTCTTTGGTCTCTAAATCAGATAAAGAAGTTTGATGTTTTGGACACCAGTTTGAGATCCTTCTACCTTTGTAAATTAGGCCATCTTTTTTAAATTGATCAAAAGTTTCGTAAACAATTTTAACAATATCTTGATCTAGGGTAAATTTTTCTCGGCTCCAATCACAAGAAGAGCCCATTTTTTTGACTTGGTTTTTGATATTAGTTTTGTTTTCTGCTGTAAAATCCCAAATTTCTTTATAAAGTTCTTCTTTAGTCATTTTAAATCTGCTTCTACCTTCTTTTTCAAGTTTTTTCTCATAAACAACTTGAGTTTCAAAACCAGCATGATCTAGCCCAGGAAGCCACAAAGCTTTAAAACCTTTCATTCTTTTGTAGCGGGTCATAATATCTTCGATGGTCATAACCAAAGCGTGCCCTGCGTGCAAATTGCCATTGGCATTGGTTGGGGGCATTATTATAGTAAAAGGCTTGCGTTTCTTGCTGTTAGGTAATTTATCCGGATCAAAAAAACCCGACTCCTCCCAGAGTTTATAAATTTTGTCCTCTACATTTTTATGATTATATTGTCCTTCGATCATATATTGAGTAATTTTATTATGTAATAATATCAAAAAAAATCAGCCCAGTAAAGCCTCACCCTGTCGTATGACGGTGTTGACTTTTTAAAATAAATATGCAAATATAACACTGCGTCGAAAACTATATAGTCCTTTCTGGGGGAATTGTCATGAGCAAAGAACGTCGTCCGTTTCACGAAACAATCGTACGTATTATTTCTGTTGCCGATAGTGACGACAAGCTGGCGGTGTTGGTGGAACTTTGTCTCGATACAAAGATCCCGGCGAACCACGACGCAATTATTGCGGCATGGAGGGAGCACATCGATCCCGAGCTTGGAGAGGGTGATGGCGAATACAACATCGACAGATATATGATGGATGCCGTTGCCGACCTCGAAGAACAAAAACTCGAGGCCGAGGAAAAGGCACGGCAGCGTGAAGCTGAAGAGCAGAGGCGGATCGTCGAGGACGCGAAAATTGACCGCATTTAGCGGTCGTAGCGCAAGACGTTTCGGGTGAGGGCGAGTTGTGGAAACGGCGGGTTTCCTGACTCGCCGTTTTTATTGCACAAAATTATTCGCCGATTCTCAAGTTGGAGTCGGCTTTTAAATTTTCCCAATTGGTCGGGGTCGGACCCCGATTATTTTTTATGTTAAAATAGCCGGCGATGGCGATCATGAGTCCGTTGTCGGTGCTTAAATTGGCTGGCGGATAGATGATTTGAATTTTGTATTCTGAAGCCAGAACGCTGAATTGTTTTTTTAATTCTTGATTGGCAGAAACTCCTCCGCCCAAGATAATTGATTTGGCGCCAAAATCTTTTACTGCTTTGAAAGTTTTTTTCAAAAGTACATCTATTATAGCTTGCTGGATTTCAGCTGACATCGCAGAAATATAATCTTTATTTTTTTGAATTTTTTTTGGTTGTTTTATGTGTGAATAAAGCACTGCAGTTTTTAGACCAGAAAAACTCATATCATAATCTTTGGTATTTAGCATTGGGCGAGGAAGCTTAGCTTGTAGGTTGTAGCTGGTAGTTTGTAGGGCGAGTTTTGAGATTATGGGTCCTCCTGGATAGCTAAGCCCTAAAATTTTAGCTGATTTATCAAAACATTCACCAGCAGCATCATCTCTAGTTTCACCCAAGATTTTATATTTACCCACATCTTCAACCAAAATAATCTGCGTATGTCCACCCGATACGACTAGGGCAATAGCCGGAAATTCGGTTTTTAAAATTTGATCATTGGGATTTGATTGAAAATTGAAAATTGAAAATTGAAAATTCGAGACTAGTATATGTCCTTCTATATGATTTACCGGAATTATGGGAATATCCCAAAAATACGACAAGGCTCTGGCAAAATTTACTCCTACCCACAAGCAGGGCTCAAGCCCAGGCCCATTAGTAACTGCAATATAATCTATATCTGGTTTTGAATATTTTTTTAAAAATGGAATTAATTTTTTTGCTAGTTCAGGCTCGCGCTCAAGGATAATTTTTAATTGAGAAATTTTATCATTGGAAAATTTATTGGAAATTGGAAATTGAGAATTGAAAATTCTAAGTATTTCTGCTTTTCTTAGTGCTTGAATAAATGTTGGAACTAGATTCTTCTGGTGTTCGCGTTTTGCCATCATAGGAAAAACACCACCATATTTTTTATGAACTTTTATTTGGGAAGCAACTTCATTTGCTAAAACCAAAAAAGCGTCATTATTTTTGACTTCCAAAATAGCTATTCCTGTATCATCGCAAGATGTTTCTATGCCAAGTATTTTCATATAGTTTATGTTTCTTTTTACCTTAAAACTTGAAAAAAATCAATTTATATTGTAATATTTAATTATATTATGGCCCCGTCGTCTAGCCTGGTCTAGGACATCAGATTTTCATTCTGGTAACCCGGGTTCAAATCCCGGCGGGGTCACCATGGAAAAAGCAGAGTATTTAAATATATCAAAAGCTTCAGATTTAAAAAATTTCAAAGATAGGACTATCTACCGATTTTTTGAGATTTTGCCTGGAGTTATAAGTTTGGGAACCCTAGCAGGGGTTCTTGTTTTTTCATGGCTTTTGCCATTTTGGGTATCAATATTTATAATCTGTTTTTGTTTCTATTATCTTTTTAGAGTGTTTTATTTTTCTTTACATCAAATAGTGAGTTATTTTAAAGTAAAAAAATATCTTAAAGAAGATTGGTTAAATAAATTAAAGAAAATTAATAACCCTACTTTAAGTACAATTAAAGATTGGAAAGATATATATCATATTATTATCTTGCCAAGTTATAAAGAATCTAAAGAATTAATTAAAGAGACATTAGATTCAATAATAAATTCTGAATATCCCAAAGAAAAAATGATTATTATTTTATCTCGTGAAGATAGAGCTGGTAAAGATTTTGCTAAAATAGATTTTGATTTGAAGGATGAATATAAAAATAAGTTTTTTGAATTTTTAACTACAGTTCACCCAGATAATATTAAAGGTGAAATTGGCGGTAAGGGGTCAAATGTATCTTGGGCTAGCAAAGAAGCTAAGAAATTAATTGATAGATTAAAGATGCCTTATGAAAATATTTTAATTTCAAGTTTTGATATAGATACAAAAGTTTATCCAAAATATTTTGCTTGTTTGACTTACTATTATTTAACTACAGAAAATCCTACAATGGCTAGTTATCAGCCAATACCTGTATATAATAACAACATCTGGACAGCTCCAGCATTTTCTAGGGTTGTGTCTACTTCAAATACTTTTTGGCAAATGATTCAACAAGAAAGAGCTGAGAAACTTACTACATACTCATCGCACTCTACTCCTGCAAAAACTTTTTTTGAAGTAGGATATCCTGATAATATAGTGCAAGATGATTCAAGAATATTTTGGAGGGCTTATCTTTATTATGATGCTAATTATAAAGTAGTGCCTATTTATTATTTGGTTTCAATGGATGCTGTTATGGCCAAAGGTTTTTGGAGAACTGTAATTAATCAATACAAGCAACAAAGGAGATGGGCTTGGGGGTGCGCTGAAATTCCATATATTGCCTTTGGTTTTTTAAAAAATAAAAAAATTCCATTTTGGCATAAATTATTTAATTTATATGTAATCATTGATGGCTTTTGGTCTTGGGCTACAGCAGCGCTTTTGCTTTTTGCTTTGGGCTGGCTTCCGATATTTTTAGGTGGTACGGATTTCAATTATTCTATACTATCTTTTAATTTGCCTATTCTTACAGGACGTATAATGACATTATCTTTAGCTGGAATGCTTGTATCTGCAATATTAAGCACATTGCTTTTACCAAAATTACCTCAAGGAATGAGCAAATGGAAAAAAATTTCTATATTTTTACAATGGATATTTTTGCCTGTGACACTTATAATTTTTGGGTCTCTGCCTGCTTTAGATGCTCAAATAAGACTTATGCTAGGACGTCATATGGGATTTTGGGTGACTGAAAAGGTAAGGAAGTAAAATTTGACACTGGTTTTGGTAAGAGTAAAATAAAGGTATATAAATAAAATTTAGAAATATGATAGATAATAAAGATATAGAAAATTTAAAAGAAGCTTTTAAAGAAGTCTTTGAGACAAAAGATGAAGCTGTTGAATTTAAGAATGAGATTTTAACAGGTCAAGATGAAATATTAAAAAAACTTGATATTCTTTTAAGCGATAAAGATATTAGTGATGCTCAAGATAAAAGAAAAACCAAAGTTTTGGAAATTCATAATAATGCATTGAAAAGAGAAAAGATTTTATCAGAACAGGAAAGTTTACAGGTTGATCAACTTAGCGCATTCTGAATAAAACTATTATTAAAATAAAAAATCAGCCCCTCAGCTTTACTCAGGGCTTTTTTTGTAAAATAAATTATTCAAAATGAATTTTTTTCTGCAATAGTTTTAACTTTTCTTTTAAGATTGGATAATCTTTGAGCTCTGGATCTTTTTCTAAAAGCTCTTTGGCTGAACTGCGAGTTTTTTCTACAAGAAATATATTAAACAACCCTTCCATTGCAAAATCTGGAATACCCCATTGAGTGCTACCATAAAGTGATCCTGGACCTCTTATTTCTAAATCTTTTTCTGCAAGCTTGAATCCACTATCTAATTCTACCATTGCTTTGAGTCTTTTCCTGTTTAGCTGATCTGGGCTAGTGGTGAATAAAAAGCAATAAGATTGTAAATTTGATCTACCAACTCTGCCACGGAATTGATGAAGTTGAGCAAGTCCAAAACGTTCAGCTCCTTCTATCATCATTACAGTAGCTCTTGGCACATCTACTCCAACTTCTACAACTGAAGTAGAAACTAAAATATCTAATTCTCCTTTTTGAAAATCTAGCATTATACGTTCTTTTTCTTCTGGTTTCATTTTACCGTGGAGCATAGTTATTCTTAAATCAGGAAAAATCTCTTTAGATAATCTTTCATATTCTTCTTTTACAGCTTTTACATCATTTTGCAATAAAGATGCAAAATTATTTGTAGGCGCATAATTCTGAGGTATAAAATTAGAAGACATGGTTGTTGTTTCATTTATTCTAGCTTCTATCTTCGAGCTTTTGCTTTCTATCTTGGGGCATATCACAAAAACACCACGGCCTTGTTTTACTTCTTTTTCTATGAATTCATAAGCTTGTTTCCTTTGACTAGGTTCTACAATTATAGTTTTTATTTTTTTTCTGTTCTTGGGCATTTCTGATATTAAAGATACATCTAAATCTCCATATACAGTTAATGCTAATGTGCGAGGTATTGGAGTAGCTGTCATTGATAAAAGATGAGGAGTTAATTTCGCAAAATCAAAAAGTTTAGCTCTTTGTTCTACTCCAAATCTATGTTGTTCATCTACAATAGCTAGTCCCAGATTTTTGAATTCAACTCCTTTTTGAATTAAGCTGTGGGTACCTATTATAATATCAAGCTGGCCATTTTCTAAATCACCTAAAATGCTTTTTCTAGAAACATCAGATATATCTTTTTGTTTAGCAATTCTATAGTTTTTGCTAGTAAGTAGTCCGATTGAAACATCAAAATTTTCTAGTAATTTGGAAATTGTTTTGAAGTGTTGTTTAGCTAAAATTTCTGTTGGGCCCATAAAAGCTGTTTGATATTTATGTTTAGCTACATTTAAGGCTGCCATAGTAGCTACAACTGTTTTACCACTTCCTACATCGCCTTGCAAAAGTCGAGACATTGGAACTGGTTTTTCTAAATCTTTTAAAATTTGAAAAGCTGAGACTTTCTGAGAATCAGTAAGCTGGAAAGGCAAAGAATCTGTAAATTGTTTCATTAAGTCAGCATTTAGAGGGAAGGCTGGGGCTTTTTTAAGCTGTAATCTAGCTTTTTCTTTGAGAACTGAAAGTTGAATTAAAAATAATTCTTCAAAAGAAAAGCGAGCTTTGGCTGCATCTGCATATTCAAAACTCTCTGGAAAATGTACTTGCCATATAGCTTCATTGATTGGTAAAAATTTATATTTTTTTAAAATATCATTTGGCAAAGATTCTGGAATTTGATTCTCCAAAATAGTTAGAATAGGTTTTATAATATAGCGAAGCCATCTTGAAGTTATTCCGCGAGTTTCAGGATATATTGGAATAATTCTGCCTGTATGAGTAAGTTCATTGTTCTCTACATCTTCTGTGATAAATTCATGAATTGGATTAGACAAATAAATTCCTTCTTTACCCAAAGCCACTTTACCAGCTAAGCAAATAAATTGTCCTTCTTTTAAGCTTTTTAATAAATAAGGTTGATTAAACCACAAAGCTTTTATTTCACCAGAATTATCTTGTATGGTAATCTGGGTGATATTCATAAATTTGCGAGGAGTGTTTGCACTTTCTATTTCAATAATTTCACCTTGCACACACACATTTTGCGAAAGTTGTTTTTTAGCTTTTGCAATTTCTATTACATCAGAAAAATCTTCATAGCGCGAAGGAAAATGATAAAGCAAATCAGCTATAGTGTGAATACCCATTTTTTTAAGTCTTTTTTGATAAGCAGATCCGATTCTAGGAATATCTTCTATTTTAGTATGTAGTGATAACATATAGTAATCTTACCAAAAAATATAGTAATAAAAAAGCCCAATTTTAAAATTAGGCTTTTTTTGTTTATTTTTTTTGGTCAGAGCCTGAATCTACTTCGTATTTGGTGTTTTGTTGTTCAAAGAAATTTACAAGTTCTAGCACATCTGTAGCAGAAGCCATCCATTTTGCTGGATTGGTAACATTGTAATGAGTTGGCAGGCCTAGTTCTTCAAGTCTGCGATCTGCTACATATTGTACATATTGATTTACATAATCTGCATTAAGTCCTAAAATTCCGCGAGGGAATAAATCTTTGTTATAAGTTGTCTCAACATTTACCCCATCAATTATAATTTGTCTTATTTCAGAAGCAAAATCTTCTGTAAGTAAATCAGAATTTTCTTCTAAAATAGTTTGGATTAAATTAATACCAAATTTTAAATGTAGACTTTCATCTCGCAAAACCCAGTCTATCATAGAGCCAAAATTACGCAATTGATTGCGCTGGCGAAAAGATAAAGCCACCATAAATCCAGAATAAAACCAGATTCCTTCCATAACAATATTAGTAGCTACAAGATTGCGGATAAAATCTTTTTTACCTTCTGTAGTTTGCACATCAAGCTTGTCTTCTGTCATTCTTCTTAAATATTTTAATATAAAATCTTCTTTATCTTGCATTGAAGGAGTATCTAAGTGCACATTGTAAATTTTTTCTTTGTCAAAAGGAAAAGTTTCTAAAACATATTCAAAAGCTACGCAGTGGTTGGCTTCTTCCCACATTTGTTTGGCTAAATATAAATGAGCTTCTGGGCTTTTTAAATAAGGATAAATACCCAAAGCAATAGAGCGGTTTACAATTAATTCTGCAGGATTAAAAAACGCCATTAAAAATTTTACCGAATGTCTTTCATCTTCTGTCATTTTGGTAAAATCTTCTAAATCTTCTTTTAAAGCAATTTCATGTGGAAACCAAGTGTTTCTTACAGCTTGCTGATATAAATCATAAGCCCATTGATATTTTATTGGATGTAAATTTACATCTTCTGGTGATGCTTTTCCTAAAATCATAAATTTTTTTAAATTAATTATATTTTTATTGGCAGGAGTCGCAAGTGTATTGTTCTTGTGGGTCTGATGGGCCGTGGACTTTATATACTTTTCCATCAATTATTTTCTCTGTGGTTTTTTTAGTGTCATTCCCCTGAAAAGGGGAATCCAGAGGGTTTCGCATATTTTGTTGTTTGTGCACGAACTCTGGATCTCCGCTTTCGCGGGGATGACGCTGTGCGACGGTTTCTTTCGCGGGAATGACAGTGGGTGATATTTTTGTGAAGGCTGAGGCAAAACCTGTTTTGCCGAGGGCTGATGATTTGTTAACTGTTACTGTGCTTTGCTCTGCAGAGTGGCGAGGTTTCATATGTAAATAATAAGTAGATTTTAAGCCTTTTTTCCAAGCTGTAAAATAAATATCCATTGTTTTTTCAACATCCCTTGAATCTAAATACATATTTCTTGATAATGCTTGATCTACCCATTTTTGAGCTCTAGCTGCTACTTCTACAAAAGCATAAGGAGAAACTGCAAAAGAAGTTTTATAAATTTCTTTTATGTGAGTAGGAATTTCTGTAATTTCAGAAATATCTCCTTGAAATTCTACTAGTTTATTTTTTATTTTATCCCACAAATTTAAGTTTTTTAGTTCTGTAACTAAATTGTGATTAATATCTAAATATTTTCCTGAAATTTTATTTCTTGAAAACACTTGAGCAAATCTTGGATCTATTCCTGGAGTAGTTCCTGCTACAAGGCCAATGTTGGCATTGGGAGCAACTGCCATTAAAGTGGCATTTCGCATACCTTGTTTTACTTTTAATCTTAAAGCTGGCCAATTAAGCCAGTTTTGTTTTGAGTTTTTATCTATATCAATTGGGAATTGGCGAGATTCTTCAAGTTTTGTTATTGTGTCAATCGGTACTTTGCCTTTGGACCATTCAGATCCAGCAAAATTTTTATAACTTCCCCTTTCTTTAGCTAAATTGCTAGACTCATCAATAGCCATATAGCTTATAAATTCAAAAATCTTATCTGCAAAATCATAAGCATGAGTAGAGTCATAAGCAATGCCTAATTGCTCAAGAGCATCAGCAAAACCCATAACACCTAAACCAATGGCTCTGTTTTCAGAATCAGATTTAATGGCTTCAGGAATTGGAAGTTTATTTATATCAATTAAATTATCTAATTGGCGCACAGCTAGACGTACAGATTCTTCAAGTTTTTGCCAATTAATTTGCTTTTTATTTATATGAGCTACTAAATTAAGAGAAGCTAAATTGCAAACTGCAATATTATCCTTGTCTTGAGGTAAACAGATTTCAGTGCAAAGGTTGGACATATGAATTGTGCCAGAGTTGTTGTTTAAAGCTCTAAGATTAATTGTATCTTTAAACACAAGCCAAGGGTGAGAAGTAGCTTGAAGTGAAGTGATAATTTGCCTGTATTGCTCTGTGGCTGGGACTTTTTTGAAAGTTCGCATTTTCCCCTGTTCTGCTAATTTTATGTATTCTTGATATTTTAAAGAAAATTCTTTGCCATAAAGCTCATTTAAATCAGAAGTTTCTTTTGGGTCAAACATATACCAATCTTCTTTATTTTCAACTCTTTTCATAAATTCATCTGAAATAAATACTGCAGTATCTGCTGTGCGCATTCTTAAATAATCATCCCCTGCATTATGACGCCAGTCCACAAAATCTGCAAAATCTAAATGCCAGTTTTCCATATAAAAACACAAAGCTCCTTTTTTCTTACCTCCTCTTTGAATAGCTCTTATGGCTGTATCAATTATTTTAGCAAAAGGGGTTGGGCCAGAAGAAGTAGTGTTGTTTGAAGAAAGTGGAGAACCAGTTGCTCTTAATTTGGTGATAGAAGCTCCAATTCCACCAGAAGCTTTAGAGAGCATCATTACATCTGCTACAGATTTGGAAATATGAGCCATATCATCATGAATTTCTAGTAAAAAACAATTTGATAAAGCAGGGTTTATTGTTCCAGAATTTATATTTGTAGAACCACCAGCTAAATATTCTAAATTAGACATTTTTTCATAAAATTTTATAGCCTGTTCTGTTGGCTCCGCTTCATTATAAGAAAGCCCCATAGCTGTTCTCATAAAAAAATATTGAGGAGTTTCAAAAGGTTTTTGATTTTTATCTTTTATAGAATAACGATTAAGCAAACTTGAAAGCCCAGCATAAATAAAGAGCTCATCTTTGCTTGTATCTAAAGATTGAGATAGTTTTTCTAAATCAAATTTTTGTTCCATTCTTGGATCTAAGATTTTGTCAGATACGCCTTGTTTTATATATTTTACAAAATTTTCCTTATGTAATTTTTTAAATTTTTCAATATCTTTGCCATAATCTCCCAAAACATTTTTATAAACTGTTTTTAAAAGCAATCTTGTGGCTACTTTGTCATAATCTGGGTCATCTTTGATATTTTGAACTGCAGCATTTATTGTAGCTAAATCCAATTCTTCTTCTGTAATGCCATCATATAAAGTGACTTGTGTATCTACAGCAATTTGAGTAACTTTAGCTATAGCATCTGGTAGGCCAAAACAAGCTCTTTCTATGGATCTATTAATTCTATCTGCATTAAATAATTCTTTGGAGCCATCTCTTTTTGTAATATAAATTTCCATGTTAGTTTCTTAATTGTAATATCCGACTAATCTTGTCGGAAATTAATTATATCACTTCCAAAAATCAGGTCAACTGTGAATAACTTTTTTGTAAACAAAAAAGGAGAGCGTCGCCATCGTGGCGACATCTCTCCAATATTCACTTGAGGAAAGCAGAAACCACATTCTCTGCTACTTTTTTGCTAACTGCTGTGACCACTAGAGAGCCACTAAGCAGAACGCAGAAAAATAACAAAGTTGCAATAACTGCTTTTTCTGGCTCAATGGTGCAAATTGCTATCCAAATACCAGAAAGAATAAAAAAGATCACAACTCCTGCTAATAGGATAGCAATCATGCTACCCTCCTTTGGGAAAGAGCATGTCCCCCTGCTCAAGCTCCCTATAATATTAATTATATCATTTATATATCCTTATGTCAAGTTTTTTGTAATAAAAAAAGCTCTTCGATTGCCGTAGCAACGCGAAGAGCATGGATTGTGAATCCTTGTTATTTCTCATTGATTAGCGAAATTACGCTATCAACGACTTGGCCGACTGTCCAGAATGACTGAGCCATTGATTCTGGAATATCGATATCAAATTCATCCTCTAAATCCAAAATTAATTCGAGGACATCTTGCGAATCTGCTCCCAATTCTAAATAAAGCGTTGTTTCGGGTTTGATTTCTTCAAGACTTATGATGAATTTTTGCCCGATAATAGCATAAATCCGAGCTTGTATTTCATTCATATTTAGCTCTCCTGTGCTTGAATTGTAGGATAAACTCTAGATTTAATTTAGCAATAATCACCAAATATGTCAAGATATTGAAATACTTTGTGTAATTTGCTACAATTAGCAATCGATAAGTGAGAGTGATAAATTAAATATAATTTACTCTAAAATCGTAATATTTCTATAAAATAATAAAATAAAATGATAAACAATAATAACAATCAAGGCAATTTTACCAACAAAGCTCAAGAAGCAATTATGACAGCTCAATCTTTAGCTCAAGAAAAAGGCCAACAACAAATTGATGCTTTGCATTTGCTTTTAGCTTTGCTTTTTCAAGAGAATAGTGTGGTTTTAACTGTTTTACAAAAACTAGGAGTTGATATAGAAAATTTAAGAAAAAAAACAGAAGAAAGAGTAAACAAAATTCCTAATTCTTTGGGGCCACAAGCTTTTGGCCAGCTTTTTTTAACTCAAGATTTAGCTAAAGTGCTTGATAGAGCTCGTCAGGAATCTATGAAAATGGGAGATGAATTTATATCAGTAGAACATTTATTTTTAGCTATTGTAGATACTAAAACTTCTGCTAAAGATTTGCTTGATAAGATATCTTTTGTGTCTGGAGATAGTAGTAATCTGAAAGCGTCAAAATTAGATTATGAATCAGTGCTTAAAATTTTATCACAAGTAAGAGGTGGTGAAAAAATTACAGATCCAGAACCAGAAAGTAAATATCAAGTAATAGAAAAATATACAAGAAACTTAACTAATCTTGCATCTGCTGGTAAAATTGACCCTATAATTGGTAGAGATAATGAAATAAGAAGACTGATGCAAATTATTTCTCGTAGAACTAAAAACAACCCCGTGTTAATTGGGGAGGCAGGAGTTGGTAAAACTGCTATAATAGAAGGTTTTGCTCAAAGAATTGCTAGAGGTAATGTGCCTGAATATTTAAGGAATAAAGAAGTAATTTCTCTTGATTTAGGTTCTTTGATTGCAGGCACTAAATATAGAGGAGAGTTCGAAACAAGAATCAAAGCTTTGCTTAAAGAAATACATAGATCAGAGGGAAAATATATTTTATTTATAGATGAATTGCATACTTTAGTGGGAGCAGGAGCTGCAGAAGGTGCGATTGATGCTTCTAATCTTTTAAAACCAGCTTTAGCTCGTGGAGAACTTAAAGCTGTAGGAGCTACTACTCTTAAAGAGTATCAAAAATATATTGAAAAAGATCCAGCTTTAGAAAGAAGGTTCCAGCCGATTTTTGTGCAAGAACCATCAGTAGAAGATGCAACAGCTATTTTGCGTGGAATTAAAGAAAAATATGAAGTGCATCATGGAGTAAGAATTAAAGATTCTGCTATTAAAGCTGCAGTGGAATTATCTAGTAGGTATATTGCAGATAGATTTTTGCCAGATAAAGCTGTAGATCTAATGGATGAAGCAGCTTCTGCTTTAAGGCTTGAGATTGAATCTGATCCTCAAGAACTGGAAAAATATGATGAAGAAATTACAAAACTTGAAATTGAAAAACAAGCTTTAAAAAGAGAAAAAGAAAAAGATTCTGAAAAGAGACTCAAAGCTATTGCCAGAGAACTTGCTGATATTAAAGAAAAAACAAAAGGTTTGAGAGCTAAGTGGTCTGCTGAAAAAGAATTAATTAATGGAATTAAAGATATAAGAAATAAAATTGATAAGCTTTCTTTAGAAACAGAAATTGCTCAAAGAGACGCAAATTTAGAAAAAGTTGCAGAAATAAAATATGGGAAAATCCCAATGCTTTTAAAAGAGCAAAAATTAATTGAGCAAAAGCTGGTAAAATTGCAAAAGTCTCATCATTTCTTAAAAGAAGAAGTAACTGAAGAAGAAGTAGCAAAAGTTGTTTCGCGCTGGACAGGTATTCCTGTTACAAGATTGATTACTGAAGAGGCAAAAAAACTTGAATCAATGGAAATTATTTTAAATAGACGTGTTATTGGTCAGCAGGAGGCAATCTCTGCAATTTCAAGAGCTATTAAAAGAGCTAGAGCTGGAATTTCTGAAGAAAATAAACCTTTGGGATCATTTCTGTTTTTGGGCCCAACTGGAGTTGGTAAAACTGAGACTGTAAGGGCTTTAGCTGAGTTTTTGTTTAATGATGAAAAAGCAATGATAAGATTAGATATGTCAGAATATATGGAAAAGCACTCTGTGTCTAAAATTATTGGCTCTCCTCCAGGTTATGTGGGCTACGAAGAATCAGGACAACTTACAGAAAAAGTTCGTAGAAGGCCTTATGCTGTGATTTTGCTTGATGAAATTGAAAAAGCAAATCCCGAGGTATTTAATATTTTATTGCAGATTTTTGAAGATGGCAGGCTCACAGATTCTAAAGGTAGAATGGTCTCATTTAAAAATACAATTATCATAATGACTTCTAATGTAGGATCAGATTACATCAATAAAATGTCATCTATTGGTTTTAATACCAAAGAAGATGTAGCTGAAAAAGAAAATATGAAAGAAAAAGCTATGGAGTCTCTAAAAGATCAATTTAGGCCAGAGTTTTTAAATAGAATTGATGAAATAGTGATATTTAATTATTTACAAAAAGCAGAAATTGAAAATATTGTAGAACTTGAATTTTCTAGAGTGCAGAAAAGATTAGCAAGCAAAGAAATTATGCTTAGAATTTCAGATAAAGCTAAGGAAGTTTTGCTTCGTGAAGGATTTGATCCAAATCTGGGAGCACGTCCATTAAAAAGAATTATTCAAAGATTAATTTTAGATCCACTTTCAAATAAAATTGTTTCAGGAGAACTAAAAGAAGGGGATAATTTACTTATTGATGCACAAGCAGGTAAAATAATTTTCAATGTACCTAAATTACTGCCAAAAATAAAATATTCAGAAAAAGTTTTATCAGGGAAATAAAATAATAATTTAAAAAATCGAGTGCAAGAGCTCGATTTTTTGGTTGCAAAGTTATTCACAGTAATTTATCATTTATACTATACCATTGTTTGTATTTTTCTGTTAAAATAAATAAATATTTATTATGCAGATTTTTCCACAAAAGATAAATGATTTATCAAAAAGAACACTAATCTCGAGTGTGTTTTTAGTATGTTTATTTTTTGTATTTGCTATATCAATATTACTTATACCAACTACTAATAATATAGCTATGGCATAGTAGGACCTAGGACAAGAGAAGCATTAAACAAGCAATAAGTTAAAAAGCAACAACAAACAAATACAATGTTTGATTTTCCAAGAAACAATAAAAAACCCACAAACTACAAAAAGATATTTTTGATATCTACATTTTTACTATGCATTATTTTTGTTTTATTCTTAATCCCCACAAGCACCAGTGCAGCATGGCTTACAGGTTGGAGTTATAGAAAACAAATCACAATAGATCATACATACGTAGATTCAGATCTTACAGAATTTCCTTTATACGTAAAAATCACAAACGATGCAGATATCGGAGATAATGCACTTGTTACAGGATATGATATTCGTTTTACAAGTAGTGATGGCTCTACTCTTTTAGCATATGAAATAGAAACCTGGACAGGTGGCGCAGGAGCAGATGCTTCCGCTAATATTTGGGTTAAAGTGCCGACAATTGCAGGAGCTTCAAATACTGTTGTTTATTTGTATTATGGGAATGCGGGTGCAAGCACGGATTGGACAGCAAGCGTCGTTCATACAGGTATGAGCGCTGGTGATGTAAGTAATTGTTCGGGAATTACCAATGCTCAGTGTGTGTGGAGGGAGGGGGGTAGTCAGAATTTTAAAGGGGTGTGGCATTTGGGGGAAGGGACGGGAGTAAATAATGCGGACTCCACAGTCAATGCTAATACAGGAACTCCAACAAATGGACCAGTTCAGGCAACAGGCAAAGTTGATGGGGCGTTGAGTTTTGATGGGAGTAATTATACAAATAATGGTGCTAATAGTTCTCTAGATTTTGGGCTCGGTAATTTTTCTGCGAGTGCATGGATAAAAACAACTGCAACAGTTAGACAGACGATTGTTCATAAGTTCCGATATGATGGCACAGGAAACCTAGAACAAGGATTTCTAATTGATGTGTTGGCAAATGGGAGAGTTCGGACGGTATTTGAAAGCGATAAATCTGATGGCTTTAGTAATTATAGAATTGCCGATGGAAGTAATGCAATAAATGATGGTGACTGGCATTATGTACAGTCTGTAAGAAGTGCACAAAATACAATTAACCTTTATGTTGATGGATTGTTTAGCTCCAGCAATACATTGACATCTGGAACAGTGACGACGGTAACGATAACACCTCCATTTATGATTGGGTATCAGGGTGATAGAGAAACTATACTCAATCCCTTCAATGTTAATTTTAACGGATCTATCGACGAAGTCCGCATCTCCTCCACAGCTCGTTCTGCAGACTGGATAAAGTTTGAATACTACAACCAATCCGAACCCGATGCCGAGCTCGCTTTCTCTTCTCAACAAGATCCATACACGTGGATAGGTTCAGGTAATTGGTCAACTGCATCAAACTGGGCAGGAGGAGTAGTTCCTACGACAAGTAACATAGCTATATTCAATGCAAGTTCAACAAACGATTGTACTATTGATACAAATATTAGCGTAGCTGGAATAAACATCCAATCTGGATACACTGGCATAATCACCCAAGGCACAGGAAATACAGTTACAGTTGGATCGTCAAGCTATACTCAAGCAGATGGAACTTTTAGTGGTGGAAATTCGAATATTAATATAAATAATGCATTTAGTTTAACTGGGGGATTATTTACAGCTACAAGTGGCACAATGACATTTAGAGCCCCCGGATATACTGCGTCTACAATCATTATAGATGGAGACAGATTTAATCATAACAATGGTACAATTGCAACTTCTGGTGAATATTTAGGAACCCATATATTTAATTTTAGTAATTCTTCGGGAGCATTTTATAATTTTGTGCTTAATAATAATCAAGTTAATAAAGGGGCAAGTGCTATTTTCACAGTTGCAACTGGAGATGTGCTTGTAGTAGAAGGCACCTTAACTATGAATTATGGCAACGTTTACGTGGGCACCGTAGATGCTAGGGGGGATGTTATTATTAATACTACATTCAATTCTGGTGGTTCTACAGGCACTCTTCTTATAGGTGGTTCAAATGCACAAACAGTAACTATTAATAATGGTGTTAAATTACCAGCATTTACAATTAATAATATTTATGCAAGTGTAAATTTAGTAGCGGGTGCAACAATGTATATAGGTGCTAATTGTGGCTATGGTGTTCCAGCGCCATTTAACCTTCAGGCTGGTACTTTTACCGCTACTACTGGAAATATTTTAATCGGAACCATTGCACAAGGTACAGGTAGTTATACTCAGTCTGGTGGCACCTTTAATGCTGGTGAGACTACCATAACTATTTATGGACAAAGTGATGATGATTTTGTTTTAAGTGGTGGTACATTTAATTCTACATCAGGTGTTTTGACTCTTTATTGTATGTATGGAACTATGGATTTTATTCATACAGTTGGTGGTGTATTCAATCATAATAATGGAACGGTTGTTTTCATGAATAATTTATCTGGGCGTGCTCATTCTATTGATGTATCTTCTTCTGAAATATTTTATAATCTTACGCTTAATAATATTCCGAATACAGTTAATCCTATATTTACCATCGCTTCAGGAGATACATTGGTTGTTAATGGTAATCTTACTCTAACTGACGGAAATATAACTACAGGAACTATAGATACTAAAGGAAATTTATATGTAGGTAATAGTTTTGATGGAGGAACGGGAAGTCTTACTTTTTCAGGTTCTTCAGATACCACTTTTACGAATTTAGGTGGGACCATGCCTTCTGGCACATTCACTGTCAACAAAGATATTGGCAAGAAGGTATCTCTTGCATCTGCTCTTACTATTAATTCCTCTGGTCAAGATCTTATCCTCACCTCTGGTAGCCTTGGTCTTAATGGAAATAATCTTACAGTAAATGATCAATTTATAATTAGTGCGAATGCCACATTGCAGTTAACTGGTGATGAAACACTAAACAAAGCTCCTACTACAAATTCTGGAACTATTGAATACAATGCTATTTCTGGCACTAGAGCCATCCGCGATTGGAGTTATCAGAGTTTAAAGATAAATGGCTCTCGAGGAACTTTTACTCTGGGTGCTAATGAATCTGTAGCAGGAAATTTTACAATCACAGCAGGCACATTCAACCCAAGTACATACACCATCACAGGTTCAGGTACTAACACTCTCAGCATCACAGACACAGCCAATGTAGGAGCTACCACTTTCGCAGGAAGCTACGCTAGCTTTGAAACAATCACACTAAATGAAGCAAGCACAATCAACTACAACAAATCAGGAGATCAAACAATAGACAACACATTATCATATTACAATCTCACAACATCAGGAACAGGAATCAAAACCCTAGTAGGAAACACCACAGTACCAAACACGCTCACCATAGGAGCTGATACCACTCTTGCAGTAGGAACCAACTCGCTTGCAGTAAGCACCACTCTCACCAACTCAGGCACAATCACAGCTAGTACAGGAACAATCACAATCCCTAACACATCATCAGGAGCGTGGACATTCACAGATACCAACACAATCCCACAAGCAGATTACACCACACTCACACTCTCAGGCACAGGTAAAACCTTCACACTATCAGGCAACACCACAATCCAAAACAACCTTACCATAAACACAAACAACACCTTAGATCACACAACAAACCATTACACTCTATCAGTAGATGGCACACTCACCAACAATGGCACAATACTCAACAGACAAGATTCCTACACATCAGAATGTAATCAAACCACAATCCAAGCATTTGCAATCACATCATCTCTCACAGGTAACAAA
>CAINWR010000069.1 GCA_903854535.1 Candidatus Staskawiczbacteria bacterium
ATGATTTTTCAAAAAAATTGGAAAAATCATTGAAATCCTTATTTTTGCAAGGATAAGGATTACAAGGATTTCATTGATTTTTCAGAAAAATTGGAAAAATCATTGAAATCCTTATTTTTGTAACCATAAGGATTATAAGGATTTCATTGATTTTTCAACAAAATCGAAAAAAACATTGAAATCCTTATTTTTGACATAAAACTGCTTAAACCTACTCATTAAAAAATTAGCGGTAGCTTTTTTCAATTCTAATATCTTAACTAATTGCCTAATCTGACCAATAGCTGACGGGGTATTATAACAATCAATCATCTTTTTATAATTACAATTAAACTTCTTTTTGTCCTGACATAATTCTATTACCAACTTTAAAACAAGCAACCAATTTTTTATCTTATTAAACTCCAGCGTCCCATTAATAAATCTAAACTCTATTGTCCCGTATTTTGCAAACGACCTTAAGTTTAAAGCACTATATCTGTCTACATCAAAACTAACTCTTTTTTCCCTATTCATCAAAATGTATAAGTTATCACCCTCTAACGCCTTACAATATCTATTGTCCTGCCTTGATAGTGGTAAACAATTAAAAAATACTTTATAAAAAGCAAACCAGCAAAAAACTAATCTTTTTAAAAATTGCTGAAAAACTATATCGTCGTAATTTTCATTTAAAAAGATATAGCGTATTAGTTTAGTAGAAAAGTGAACGTGTAACCCGCAACGAGTAGATACTTCGCCACCATATTTGCTTATTGCCCGACACAAGCCCTCTAAATATTCTAATCCTTCTCTATTTATTGGCATCGGTGGCATTTTAACTTCCAATCCGCTATCGTCCAGCGACCCGTCGGACGAAATCCCGACATTACTAAAATTATCGACAAGAAAATAACTTAACTTTTCTCTATTAGCATTTTCAAACTCTAATTCTAAACCAAAAAGCAAATCATTTTCTTTATTTTCTAACAAAGCTCTATCATAATCAATATCTCTATATTGTATTTCATCGTCTTCTACTTCTTGCTCTTCTTCTGAATTGAAGTTATCTACCCCTAGATTAAAGTTATCTACCTCTGGCACACTTGGCACATTTTCTAATGGCATAATTTTTTTTATTAATTTTTATTAAAATGGTTATAACCGTCCCACCTTTACATAATACAGCAAATTGACTTTATTGTAAATACTAAAAAAAGCCCGAAAAACAACAAAATAACCAAAATAACTTGACTTATCCACCTGTTTATAACCTGTTAATAACTTGACTTATCCACAGCAAGGCGTATAATAGAAATAACCTAAGAAAAATATTTAATAATTGTTAAAACATAAAAATAATGTTTTGTCAATCTATGTTAATTATGGTCAAAATAATACTACAACATAAAAATAAAAATTGTCAACTATACAAAAGGATAGAAATTTTACAAATAAATTAGTGAAATAAAAATATAACACGAACGAATGATTTTGTCAAATACACAATGAAGAGAAAGAAAGAAAGAGAGATAAAAAAGAGGACAACACAAAATGCCCTTGACAAAAATTTTTAGGTAATATATACTTAATAAGTAATTAATTATTAAAATAATTGTATGACAAAAATTCAAGAAACAATCTCTGCTCTTTATAGAGCAAAAGAAAAATTAGACAATGCAATTAATGAAAATGTATTTGTCTATGAAGAATTAGAAAGGTCGATTAAACAATTAAAATCTTATTCATCAATTCCAGATTTAGAGGATTCTTTAGACGAAAAACTTTTTCAAGAAAGTCAAGACAATTTAGAAAATGGAATTATAGATGATTATCATCAAGACAACTGTGCCGGTTGTGCTAACTGTGAAAAATAATTTATAAAAATATGAAATTAAAATTATTAAGAGATAAAGTTATTAGTATTGTTAATGGTAAAGAATTAGTTGGTATTTATGTTATAAAAAATAAAAAAGAA
>CAINWR010000070.1 GCA_903854535.1 Candidatus Staskawiczbacteria bacterium
TTATGATATTATTAAGATGTTAGAGTTCTTTAAGTTTGTTGCACGTCAAAATAGAGTTTGTGATAATAAATTTGCAAACATAAAATTATAAATTACGAATTTTATTCTGACGTGCAACAGTTTTCGTTCCGCAGGTGTTCTGCGGAACGAGTTGCATTTTTCCTTTCTTTTTCATGGGAGGTAAAACCATGAAGAATTTCATTTTTTCTATCACCGCCATCGTGGCGGTGATCGTCGTCTTTGCCGTGGCCGACCAGTCGGCCACGGGCAAATCCGAAGCGGTCAAGACGACTGCTTCTCAAAACTCCGTCGAGATCAACGAGATCTTGACGGATGAAGCGGTCCGAGCTACCTTTTGGAAAAAAGCGGTGCGAGGTCTAGAGGGCGAGGCCATCGCCCTCTCCGGCAATTCGGCCGGAGACGCATGGGTACTTCTGACCAACGGCCAGACGGTCCACTCGCTGTACGGTGGCGCCGAGACCGGCCCCCAGTTCTTTCTCCAAAAGAACGCTGACGGCAAGATCGGACTTGCCTCAGCGAAGAACGGATTCATTCTCACCGATCGGCCGGGTCGATACTTGGCCGTGAAGTGATTCTCCACGGATGAAAAGGAGGTGGGGTATGGATTACCCTTTTGCGTCGGGAAGAGCGAGAAGTTGCATCTTGCTTACCCGACGCTTTTAATTTAATTAAAAACTTGACAAAACAAAAAGTATTGCAAAAAATATTGACATGAATTGCGTATTATGATATTATTAAGATGTTAGAGTTCTTTAAGTTTGTTGCACGTCAAAATAGAGTTTGTGATAATAAATTTGCAAACATAAAATTATAAATTACGAATTTTATTCTGACGTGCAACAATTTTCGCTCTGCGAGTGTTTCGCAAAGCGAGTTGCATTTTCCTTTCTTTCATGGGAGGTAAAAAACCATGAAATCGTTAGTTTTTTTCATCTCCGTCTCTCTGGCGACCTTGGCAGTGGCCATGGCGCCAGATCTGGTGACGATGCATTATGCATCGTCGCTAGCAGATCAAGGCGAGTCGGTTGAATTGGCACGGAAGCCAACGCCCCCGATCGGAGCGCCGACCGGCCAAACTTTCAGGTCAACGGAAGACCTGAAGTGAAAAAAGCGCCGGAGGCGCAGAAAGGAGGGTCGATGGATGACCCAAAAAATGGAAGCGACGTCAGGGAAGACAGCTTGTTGCATTGGCACCTGTTTCTCCCTGACGTTTTTAAATACAAAAATTCTCAAATATTTTATAAAAAAGTTTTTCTGTGTATTTTACAAGCACCAAATTTTGCTAAATTTTCATAATGTTTTTTTGTACCATAACCTTTGTGAATCTCAAATCCGTAATGCGAATATTTTTTTGCATATTTTTTTCTTTAGCAAATAGACTAAAAATTAACTCAACATCATCGAAAAAATACTTATTTATTTTCTTAATCACCCCGTTAAATCGAATATAATTACCTCTATCATAATTTTTTATATTTATTCTTAAGTATTTTTTGTTTATGTTGTAAAATATCAAAAAAATCATTCTTATATGTTTCAGACCGTACGTGATTTTTGCCAAAATAAAACCTTCCATCTACTCTGTAGCGACCAATCAAGAAATTTCGTTTAATATTGCATTTATAGAAATTATCAATACTACTAAAGGATTTAACTAAAACATTTTCTTCAATTCTCTTAATTTTTTTATTTCTCTTTAAAATAATAAAAACTATTTTTCCTAAAACATCATTACCACTTTTATTATCAACATGCATATGGAGAGTAACAAATTTATCTTTCCCTTTAACAATTTTTTTAGGAAATACACTCATAAATATATACCAACAGAGGCTCTATTATTATAAACAGAGCCTCTGAGGCCTTAAATAAATAGTTAACCGCAACAACGACAAGTTATTATTCTTTTTTTTAACTTTTTCTGTTTTTTTGCCATAATTTTCTTTAAGCAATTTTCCAAGTTATCTAATTTATTTAATTAAACACCTTGGGTCTTGCGCAAAAAGATTTTTATTTAATAATAGTGCTACGGCTCGACAACCGCCACATAAATCTTTAAATTTACATTTACCACACCTTCCCTTTAATTTATCACGAAAATTATCAAGTTGTTTAAATAATAGTTCATCGTTAACGATTTTATTTAAAGATTTTTTCCTAATATTTCCAGCTATATTGGATATATATGAACAAGCCCCGACATCTCCATTGGGCGCTATATATATAGCATCATCACCAGCAATACAACCAGCACATATCTCAGTAAAAACTTTATTACCAATTTTTTCCCATTCCTCTCCCAACAACTCTGGGAATACCGGTAATAAAATTGGGTCACCTGAAATAACTTTAATCTTTTTCTTTTTCCCAAATTTTATTACTTTTCTAATAGTTTCTATATAATCGTGCCCACTCGGCATTAATAATAAATCTGCCTTGCCTGAAGGAATAACCCCTCTAATATTAAAACTTTCAATGTTATATTTTGAAACCAGTCTAAAAATCGGTATAACGTCATTTTTATTAGAATTAGTCAATGTAAACCTGACAGAAGTTACTATAGATTCTTTAGTTAAATTTTTGATAGTTTCTATCGCTTTTTCAAAGACACCACTAACTTGTCTAAATTCATCGTGAAATTTCTTTAAACCATCTACACTTACAGATAGCCTGATATTATTAAATTTATTAAGTTTATATATTTTATCTTTTGACAATAGCGTCCCATTGGTTGTTATAGTAACTACTGAGAAATTCTTTACATGATCTAGCAAGTCAAAAATATCATTACGTAAAAATGGTTCTCCTCCAGAAAAATTTAAAATTTTTACGCCCAAATTACTTAAATCCTTTAATAATTTTATTCCTTCCTTTTTAGTAAGCTCATTCTTTTTTGGTAATTCCCAAGCCCTACAGTGTTTACACCGCAAATTACAACTACCTGTAATATCCCATTGAGCAAATTGTAATTTTTTATGCATTTTTTTTAAATCCTTTCTATGAAATTATAAACAACGTTACTTACACCTAAAAAATCTTCGTACTTATGTCCACGTTCATGCCAAATTTTAATTTCATAATTTTTACTATTATAATCTAACAACATTTTTTTTAAATTATCAAATTCAATGGCAGGATCATCGCTATTTTGTAAATAGACTGTCGGTACAGAATAATTATTAGCCCATTCATTTTTCCAAAATTTATTCTCTTTTGCCCAATTTATTGCCACCCCCATAAAAATGCATGCTTTTGGTTTCAATAATTTATCAAAAATACCATTTAGGCAAAGTATTGCTCCTGCTGATTTAGCTACAACAAAATAATCTTTTTCTTTATTTACTATTCTAGAAATATGCTCTAATTCTTTATTAAAATTTATATTGACATCTCCTCTATTCCAGTGCGAATAATGATACCCTACAATTTCCATTCCCATTATTTTTTTAGTATATAACAAGCCGGCTAAGGAATCAACCCAATCTTTATTTTTATTACTGTTACCCCCTAGAATTAAAATCTTTGTCATAATTTTTAAAAAAGAACCCGGGACATTGCCAAGGTTCATTGAGAAACGATTATCTTAATGCTTGTCGACAAATGACGATATGCTACGATGATCATCGAGCAGTATCACTCCAGATGGATAAACATTAAAACGCGTGACTGTTTCTTCGCAAGCCTCTCCTAAGCATTGTTTTATGAAATCTATATCCCTTCCTACTTGCCAAAGGCGATACAGCGCTGTTTTTATCAAATTCGTATCGAAATCCGGTACGACATGTGCACAAACGTGACCCGATAAAAATGGATAAATAAAGCATGCAATTGCTTCCCAATCCCTAGGTCTTACCCCAGAATCAATTCCTGCCACCAACTTTCTAGAAACTTGTTGAAAATCAATTGACATTTCCGGCTCAAATCTATCAAACAATGCTACAGTTCCAACAAAATCGGGGCAAAAATATGACTCATCAACTCGATGAACAACAAACTCTAGACTGCTGTCTATTGCTCTGGCCATGTCTGTGAAACATCTAATTTCTTGGACTGAGCGACATGTTTTTTGAGGACATTTAAGTTCCTTTCCAAAGTTCCGCCCAGATCTAACACGGAATATTGATTTGTGTTCTTCGAGCAACTCCCAGTTAAAATTGCCATCATCATCTGCAAACACACAATCCACACAGATACTACTAAAATTTGTTTGCAGAAACTTCATTCCATCAATCTTGCGCATAAAATTCCTCCCTTTCTATTCTGTGTAAATGCATATATGGCTCTAACAAAGCGCACAAGGAGTTGTACCACCTCACTCCCCTTCCTCCTGATAAGAAACCTTTTGATTCCTGTTCGTCGAATATTATATCCTGCCCCGCAAAAGCGGCAAGAGTGTTTACTATAGCCTGCGGAGCTTTCACGGGATGATATCCTCCTCCTAGAACCGCAACAAAAGGAACATTTCCCAAAAAAGTTAAAGCAATAAGTCTATCGCGTTCATAAAGGCAACGCAAACTTAGACTCAGTTGCCCAACAGAGTCTCCCTTATACGAATCAACTCCTGCTTGATAGAATATCGCATCAGGTTCATAACTCTCCACAACAGAGCCCATCACTGCCCTAAGTATTTCCATATACACACGGTCTCCAGTTTGTCGTGGAATCTGTATGTTTATTATCCTACCAAGACTGTTTTTTTCTCCAATGTAGGTATGGTGACCCAGCACGTTTGCTGTCCGGCAATGGATAGAAACCTGTAATATACGATTCTCATCCCTAAATATTTCTTGAACTCCATTTGGATGGTGTGCATCTAAATCAATATACAGAATTCTCTTAAAGCCATTTTCAAACAAAAGCGCCAAAGCTATTGCAATATCGTTGCAATAATCAATGCTATATGGTCCATCAGGCATACCATGATGATATCCACCACCAATATGATAGGCAAAACCTTTGCTTTCAATAGCCACCCTAGTTGCTACAAGCGTACCACTAACACCAACCCGCTCAAATTCTACAGCCTCTGGCGGTATGCCACATAAAGACGTTTTAGTTTTATGAATTTTCTCTAAAACATCAACATACTGAGTACTGTGTACGCGCCTATAGTCTGCAAAACCAATCAATGGTTGAGATTCAATGATTTCATAGAAACTCACCAATCCGCTATTCAGAAATAAATCAAGTGCTACGCCATACCGAAGGTACAAATTAACAAAAAATTCCTCATTAAGTAAGTATTTTCCATAGACAAGAAACATAGGTATTCTCCTTGTAAAGGTGCTAAAAGAAATCTAACCTGAATTCAGTCTACAGAAAATATAAAACCGTGTCAATTCTTGACAGAATAAGTTAAAAATTATTTTAATAATTTCAACTTATTATTATATATTTTATAAAAAAGTTTTTCTGTGTATTTTACAAGCACCAAATTTTGCTAAATTTTCGTAATGTTTTTTTGTGCCATAACCTTTGTGAATCTCAAATCCATATTGTGGATATTTTTTTGCATATTTTTTCATTAAATTATCCCTATAGACTTTGGCAATTATAGAAGCCAAAGCAATTGAATATACTTTTTGATCACCTTTTACAATTGATTTATATTTAATTTTTCCAAACTTATCTTCCCCAAACCAATTTTCATCAAACCTCATATTCCCATCCACTACCACAAAAAACGGTGAGCGGTCGGACCGCTCGCCAATTTTTGAAATTAAATTTTTAACTGATTTTTGCATAGCTAATTTTGTAGCTTGCAAGATATTTATCTTGTCAATCATTTTTTCACTTACTTGCCCAATCCCCCACATCGCATTTGAGCATTTTAAAATTTCTGCACAAACTTCTTCTCTTTGCTTTTCTGAAAGTTGTTTAGAATCTTTAACTTTATTTAAAAATTCGCGAGCCAAATAAATTTTTCGAGCACGCGGGTGCCCCGCAGAGAGGCCGTGGCGCGCAGAAAAATTTGATTTGGCGAGCGAATCTAATAAAACAAAAGCGCACGCCACAACAGGCCCAGCCAAAGGCCCCCTCCCAACTTCATCTACTCCAATTACAATCTCAAAACCTTTTTTATGTAATTTATTTTCCTCTGTAAAATTTAAATATTTCATATAAAAATCTTACCATAATTTTTTGCAATAAAAAAGCTAGCAGAACTCAATCTGCTAGCATGAGTGCCCCAGGTCCGATTCGAACGGACTTCCTAATTGTCGGACGCCAGCCCGACGGCTCTCCCTTATATGAGCTACTGGGGCTTTAGAATTAATCCTCAGGATCAATAAGCTTCATCCTGAAATATGTACGACCCTCGTTACTAGATATAACAACAACAGCAATATCTGCTAAACTATTCTTTAGATTTCGAGCGTGTTGCAAAAAATCCATCTGATCCATTTCTTTTGGTTTGTGAATACTGCAAATATTTCCTTTCAACAAGTAATTAATCAATTTTGCAAGACCTGGCAATGCCCTACCAGCATCACCGGCAATTTCAAGCAATTCATCTCCAAGAGTCTTATAGGCTCCAGAGATCCTCTTTTTCATTTCAGTCTCAGCTTCTTCTTCGGCTATTCTGAGAACTTTTAGGACATTACCATTTTTGAAGTACTCAATATTCACAATAATCCCTCCAAAAAAAGAGCAAAGCTTCCACACTGCAACGCAAACTAAATTTAGCAATAAATATATTTAAAGTCAATACTTGCGAGCAACGATAATAAAAAGTAAAATATATTATTATAATTCAGTATCTAGAAGCTAGAAGCTCGAAAAGAATTCAGAATTCCATATTTAAAATTCTATTCTAGCTACAAGATACTAGATTTTAAATACAAAATAATGGCAAAATTTACACATTTACACGTTCACTCACATTATTCTCTTTTAGATGGTACAGCAAAAATTGATGATTTACTTGATTATGTCAAAGAACTTGGCATGGATTCAGTTGCTTTAACAGATCATGGAGTTATGTATGGAGCTGTAGAATTTTTCAAAAAAGCCAAGGCCAAAGGTATCAAACCAATTATTGGAGTAGAAATTTATGTTTCCCCAGAAAGTCATCTGCTGAAACGAGCTGGTATAGATATAAAAAGATATCATTTAATTTTGCTTGCTAAAAATGAAATAGGTTATAAAAATTTGGTAAAACTTGTTACTAAAGCTCACTTAGATGGTTATTATTACAAACCAAGGATTGATAATGAACTTTTAGCAGAGCATGCAGAAGGCTTAATTGCTTTATCTGCTTGTGTGCAAGGGCAAATCCCCCGCCTTTTACTAGCTGGCAAAACACAAGAAGCAGAAGAGTTGGCGCAAAAATACCAAAAACTTTTTGGTAAAGATAGTTTTTATTTAGAACTTCAACACCACCCAGAAATAGAAGATCAAGTTAAAGCCAATGAAAGATTAATAGAATTATCTAAAAAATTTGATATCCCACTTGTAGCTACAAATGATATTCATTATTTGCGCAAAGAAGATGCTGAAGCTCAAGATATTTTAATGTTAATTAACACAGGTTCTGATGCCAATGATCCAGAAAGATTGTCTTTAAAAGGCATAGATGTTTCTATGCGCAGTCCTCAAGAGATGATAAAAGATTTTGCTCATGTACCAGAAGCAATTGCAAACACACAAAAAATTGCTGATTTGTGCAATTTTCAATTTGAACTTGGCAAAACTAAACTCCCCCACTTTCCTGTACCAGATAGAAAATCTGCAGAACAATATCTTACTGAGCTTTGCGAACAAGGATTACAAAAAAGATTCTCAGAAAAAGATGCTAAATACTTAAAAAAAGCAAAAGAACGAATGGATTATGAATTATCAGTTATCAACAAAACTGGTTTTGCAGGATATATTTTGATTGTGCAAGATTTTGTAAACTGGGCAAAAAATAATCGCATTGTTGTAGGACCTGGACGTGGATCTGCTGGAGGATCTTTAGTTTGCTATCTTACAAATATTACCAATGTAAATCCTTTGGACCATAATTTACTTTTTGAAAGATTTTTAAATCCAGAAAGAATTTCTATGCCTGATATTGATATGGATTTTACAGATAGAAGAAGAGACGAAGTTTTAAAATATGTTTCAGAAAAATATGGCCAAGACCATGTAGCTCAAATTATCACTTTTGGAACAATGGCAGCTCGCGCTGTAATTCGTGATGTGGGAAGAGCTTTGGCATATACATATAGTTACTGCGATGCAATGGCCAAAATGGTGCCAACTGGAATGGACTTGGCCGAAGCTTTGGAAAATGTTAGCGAATTTTCTGACCTTTATAAAAATGATCCACAAGCAAAGCGTCTTTTAAATATTGCTAAAAAACTAGAAGGCGTAGCAAGACACGCCTCCACACATGCTTGCGGTGTTGTGATTGCTAAAGATCCTCTCACAGAATCTGTACCATTGCAAAATCCACCAGGCCCGGGTGGTGAAAATAGCATTGTCACACAATTTGAAATGCATGGCATTGAAGATTTGGGACTTTTGAAAATGGATTTTTTGGGCCTTAAAAACTTAACAATTATTGAAGATACTTTAGCTCGTATTTATGTCTTACATAACAACTTAAAAATTGATTTAGATAAAATTCCTATTGATGATCCTGCAACATACAAACTTTTGCAAGAAGCTCTAACAACTTCTGTATTTCAATTAGAATCTGATGGTATGAAAAGATATCTTAAAGAACTTATACCATCAAACTTTAATGACATTACAGCTATGGTGGCTTTGTATCGACCAGGACCAATGCAATTTATTCCAGATTATATTGCTCGTAAACACGGCAACCAAAAAATAAGTTATTTGCATCCAAAATTAGAGGCAATTTTAAAAGAAACTCAAGGTATTTGTATTTACCAAGAACAATTAATGAAAATTGCTCAAGAAATTTGCGGATTCACTTTAGGAGAAGCTGATGTGCTAAGAAAAGCTGTTGGTAAAAAAATTAAAGAGCTTCTTGATGCCCAAGAACAAAAATTTATTAATGGAGCTATAAATAATGGCGTTGATAAAAAAGTTGCTGAAGAACTTTGGCAGTGGATTTTACCCTTTGCTGCTTATGGATTTAACAAATCACACTCTGCAGCTTATGCTTTAATTGCTTACCAAACAGCTTACTTAAAAGCACATTATCCTGTGGAGTTTATGGCTTCTGTACTTACTTCAGAAAGAGCAGATGTGGAAAGAATAGCAGTTCTTATTGATGAGTGCAAGAAAATGCAAATTGAAGTGTTGCCACCAAACATAAATGAATCTTTAAAAAACTTTACAGTAGTACCAGAAAAAAATCCTGCCTCGCCGTCCGCTTCGCCGAATCGAGGCGAGAGGCAAGGCGGGCAAATTAGATTTGGCTTGCTGGCAATTAAAAATGTAGGAGAAAATATTATTGATGCTGTTGTACAAGAAAGAAAAAATGCTGGGGCTTTTGCTAATATGAGTGATTTTATTTATCGCGTACAATCTAAAGATTTAAACAAAAAGTCTATGGAAGCTTTAATTAAAGCTGGGGCTTTTGATCAATTTGCAGAAAGAAATCAGCTTTTAAGTAACTTGGAAAAACTTTTAGAAATTGCCCGAGAAAATCAAAAAAACAAAAACTCAGCTCAAATTGGCTTGTTTGCTTCAGTAAAAACAGCACCCAAAGAAATAAAACTAGAACCCTCAGTGCCTGCTAAGGCATTTGAAAAACTTATGTGGGAAAAAGAATTACTTGGGCTTTTTGTAAGCTCTCATCCTTTGCAAGGTTACAGAAAACTTTTTGAATCGCGCTGTTTCCCTATCTCCAAAATAACTCAAGAGACTGTAAATAAAAAAATAATTCTTGGAGGAATTATTTCTGGAGTAAAAAAAATAATTACCAAAACTGGTAAGCCTATGATTTTTATGAAACTTGAAGATTTAACCAGCAAAATGGAAATTGTAGTTTTCCCAAATTTACTTGAAGCCAATCCCCTTGCCTTGCAAGAAAATAAAATTGTCTTTATAGCTGGCCGTGTTGATGACAGAAATGGAGAAATAAAAGTAGTTGCTGATGATGTGCAAGAAATAGTCACTCCAAAAGAAATATAAAAAAAGAAACTTGCAACTTGTGCAAGCCTCAACTCCTCAAAAATTGAGGAGTTTTTGCAACCAACTCACTCAAGCCGGAAACTCATCGACAATCATATCAACGTCGGTCTTTGAGTAAAATCCGAATCCACTTTCTCCGACGCGAGAAACTTCCATATCTCCGCATGGAGAAACCCTTACCCATCCAACGCAATCTTTCTCCGGAGAAACAAGGACATACGACACAAACCGCACCCCACTTACCTCGTCCACCGGATAGTAGACATGAACCTTCTCAATAAGGTAAGAAGAGTCAATGTCGTAGTTAAAGGCAAAGACCAGCTTCGCTCTTTCCTCTTCTTCGTCGACAAGCTCGTCGACGACTCGCGTATTCGTCCATTTCACAACAAATGCAACAACAAGAAATACGAACAAACCAAAAAGCACCATGGCAATAAAGCCAACAATAGCGATCATTTCAATTCTCCCGTCCAAATGTTTAGATATTTTGACTGGACCTTCCAGCCAAAAATCGCCAAGAAAAGATCTACATAGAATATATATCAATTATGTAATTTTGTCAAGAGAAATTTGTTAAAAAAAAGCCCGCTGCTTTGTCAGCTACGGGCGTGTTGATTGGCTCTGAGCCTGCTTCGTGCTCGCCAATCATTCTTCTTTTTCGCTAGAGGGCAAAAGAAAAGTCATGCCTTTTCTTTTGCCCAATATGCATCTAAATAACTCTCGCCATACACCCCTTTCACAGCAGCACAACTGGCTGTTGCGTGCACAACAACCCTGCAATCACCGATGAAGTTAACCACTCCATAGGCAATCAACTCTTCCCCCCTCCTAATTTCACAGAAAAAACTATCATCTTCGACAGATAAGGCTGTTATCGCCTCAAATGAATCGAAGAAAAAATCCATGAAAAATTCCTCAAGACACCTTGCAAAAGCTTTTACAGCAATATCCTTTTTGCAATCAAAGCCAATCTTAGTTTTGTGCAAACTGTCTTGTGAGGGCCTATCACTAACGAGACTGATGAAAAAGGCAACCATACCAATTGCTCCAGTAACAACTAATATGAATTTGAACAAAGCAATCCATCCTGCCTTCTCAGGATCGCTATACCATGCAAATTCATGGTAAAAAGAAAACATACAGGTTGTGATGACAACCCCAAAAAACAATGTTCTTAAAAACTGGTACATTGCCAACCCCCTTCATTTATTATGAATGGATCTAGAATAGAACTCCTATTCTATAAACCCACTCAATGCTGAATAAATAATACCACAATATTGTGCAAAAGCAAGCTTTTGTATGTCTATTTAAATATTTTTTATACAAAATAAAAGCCCTCGGTCCTGCCGTGGGCTGGGTTTTTATAACAAGAGATATTTCTTAGTCTCTCCACTGCCCCTACTCATTGAGCTCAATGAGCACATCATCCTCATTAATTTCTTTATCTGCACATCTTTCCCAATATCTCTGGACATCGAGAATATTATAATCTACTACAATATCTCCATCCCCTGTAATTGCATGAACTGTTATATGGCTTTGACCAGCTTCAGATATTTGTAAGGTGACAGCCCCGAGCGCGCGAGATACATCATCCTCGCGAAACTCACAGTGAAACTCACCAATCGAATCAATCGATCGCTCAACATCAATTGCTTCAAATGACTCAAAGCTAAAACACTGTTCTGGGAAAAATTCCTCCAGACATTTACAAAATGCCTGAGTTACGATTAACTCATCTCTAGCCAAGTCTTCCAAATTTGATTCAACTGAACTAGAGGGAATAAATGAGGCAAACCCCCAAAGCATTCCAAGCAATACCAAGAGCATTCCTCCGCCTGCACTACCACCAAGCGCCAAAGCAGTGCCAATCGCAACCAACACAAGAGCAAAAATACGAGCGTTCATCCAAAGCTCCTTAAATCTTTGGCAATTTTAAAGCAGACCGCCTGCCCCATAATCGCCATACGTGCTGAATAAATAATACCACAATATTGTGCAAAAGCAAGCTTTACTTGTCTATTTTTAGATGGTAGAATTGATAAATAATAATAATTTTAAAATTTATGGAAAAAAATAATAAAAAAGAAAATTTACAAATAGAAAAAATAAGACACTCCCTCTCCCACCTAATGACAATGGCAATTTTGGAGATTTATCCAAAAGCAGGATTGGGCGTTGGCCCTGTAATAGAAAATGGTTTTTATCAAGATTATGATTTAGGCAAAACAGACAAATTCCCCATCACTCAAGAAAATTTGCTTAAAATAGAAAAACGAATGCAAGAAATAATTGCTCAAAAAATAAATTTTGAGCATCACGAAATGACTTTTGCCAAAGCTTTATCTTTTTATAAAAAAGATAAATATAAAACAGAGCTCATAAAAGAATTAAAGAAAAAAGGAGAAAAAAATGTTAGCTTTTATAAATCCGGAGAATTTGATAATTTGTGCGCTGGCCCTCACGTCAAAAATACTTTAGAAATCAATCCGCAAGCTTTCAAACTTACCAAAGTTGCTGGAGCCTACTGGCGTGGCGATGAAAAAAATAAAATGTTAACTCGTATTTATGGCTTGGCATTTTCCACAAAAGAAGAACTTGATAATTTTGTAAAAATACAAGAAGAAGCAGAAAAAAGAGACCACAGAATTTTAGGTGAAAAACTAGATTTATTTGTTTTTTCAGAATTAGTAGGTGCTGGCTTGCCACTTTATACTTTTAGAGGAGCCTTAATACTCAAAGAATTAAGAAAATATATT
Organism: Candidatus Staskawiczbacteria bacterium; assembly: GCA_903854535.1. Lineage (GTDB taxonomy): Bacteria > Patescibacteriota > Minisyncoccia > Minisyncoccales > Staskawiczbacteraceae > XYB1-FULL-32-11. The sequence goes on from CAINWR010000070.1 coordinate 12,876, forward strand.
AATGAATTACAAGGAGAAATTGGATATAAAGAGGTACAAACTCCAAATATGAATAGAGCAGAACTTTTCAAAGCCTCAGGCCACTATGATAAATATAAAGATGACATGTTTGTAGTGCATTCTCATTATACTAAAGAAGACTTTTTTCTAAAACCAATGAACTGCCCACAACATACCCAGATCTTTGCCTCAAAACCAAGAAGCTACAAAGACATGCCTATTAGAATTGCTGATTTTGCCCAACTTTATAGAGACGAAAAAACTGGAGAGCTTTCTGGACTTACAAGATTAAGATGTTTCTGCCAAGATGATGGCCACTCTTTTTGCATGGAGTCGCAAATTAAAGATGAATTCAAATCAGTTTTGTTTGCAGTTAAAAAAGCAATGACAACTTTTGGCATGAATTATAAAATAAGACTGTCTTTATGGGACCCAAAACATCCTGAAAAATATTTAGGCGATAAAAAAGTTTGGACAAAATCCCAAACAATGTTAGAAGAAATTCTCATTGAAAATAAAATAGAATATGTATTAGGAGTTGGCGAGGCAGCTATTTATGGACCAAAGATGGATTTGATATCAAAAGATTCGCTTGGCAGAGAATGGCAACTTTCAACTATTCAATTAGACTTTATAATGCCACAAAGGTTTGGTTTGAAATATATTAATTCAGACGGCAAAGAAAAAACTCCTGTTATGGTACACAGAGCAATTGTCGGATCTCCAGAGAGATTTTTAGGAATTTTAATAGAACATTATGCAGGAGCTTTTCCTCTTTGGCTTTCTCCAATACAAATTTCAGTTATACCAATTTCTGAAAAACATTTAGAATACGCCAAAAAAATTGAAAAACAATTGCAAGAAAATCAAATAAGACTTCAAGTGCAAGATGAAGCTGAAACTCTTGGCAAAAAAATAAGAACAGCTGAAACTCAGAAAATTCCATATTTATTAATTGTAGGTGACAAAGAAATCCAAGCTAACGCAGTAGCTGTAAGGCAAAGAGGCAAAGGTGATTTAGGCCAAATGCCAATCCAAAATTTTATTGATAAAATTAACAACGAAATTAAAAATAAAATTTAATTTTATGGCAGAATTATCTCAATCAACAAAAGCTTTACTAAATAAATACAAATCTTGGGAAAACTACTTAAAACCCAAAAACCAATCAAATCAAGAAACAGCGCATAACACAATACATGTAGATGAAGTTGCTTCAAAAGTAGCTGCTTTTTACGAAAAAGTCAGAACAGTTGTTGACTGGCAAGAAGAGCATTTAATGAGAAGATCTGCCATAATGCGTAAATTAAAAAGAAGATTTCTTGGGATTGAAATAAATGAAAATACTCAAATCCCACAAGACAATGAAATTGCAGAATCTTTGATTATGGAATTAATCCGTGGAGGACATTTTGCAAATGACTTTATTAAAGAAGATAAAATTCTTGCAGTTCAAAAAATAATTAATAAATATCTAGTAATATTAAAAAATATTCCTCAAAACCAAAAAGATAAAACTGGAATACAATTTTTTAATTGGTTAGTTGAAATTTCAGCTTGTGAAGTAGAAGAAACTATAGAGCCAGATATTAAAAAAAATGCGCTAATCGATTACATGTTTGAGACAATGAAACAAAGAATAAAAGTCTCAGATAAAATTTTCACTTTAGGATATTTAAATAAAGAAGATAAAGATACGCAGATTTATATTGCAATCCAGCAAGCATTGTTCAAATTTGACAAACCAATGGTGAGTTATAATCTTATAAAATATAAATATCCTCAATGGATAAACGCCTCACCTGAACTTATTATTAAAATTAGTCAAAATATATATAAAATCTATCAAAAAATAAATGAAGATATAGATCATAGATTAGCTAAGAAATTTTATCACGTGTGCGAAAAATACGATACACCATTTCTACTTTTGGGAGATATTTTATCTTCAAATAAAATAAATGAAATAGAAAACGAGATATTAATTCCAGAGAAATTTGAAGGGCACATAAGATCTGCTTATAAGAAAAGAATGCAAACCCTAAAAGCAAGATTAAGAAGAGCTGCTATTTATTCTACTATTTCTATTTTCATTACAAAAATTTTATCTTTACTTGCTTTAGAAGTGATATTAGCTGAAGTTCAAGGCAATTTAAACTACTATAGGCTCGGCTCAGATATATTAATTCCTACTTTTTTAATGTTTGCACTAGTATCTACAATAAGACCACCTTCATCAAAGAATTTGAATATTGTTATAATGGAATCTATGAAAATAGTCTTTCAAAAAGATAAATCAGATACTTATGAAATCAGACTTCCAAAGCAAAGAGGAATCATTGGGAAATCAATTATATCTTTCTTTTATTTAGTTGGAGCTTGTATTTCTTATGGATTGATTTACTGGGGATTTACATCTTTTGGATTTCCTATAACTTCAATAATAATCAATATCATATTTATTGCTTTGATATTATTTGCAGGCACTGCTATTCGCAAGCGCGCCAGAGAGCTTGCTGTAGAAGATGAAAAAGAAGGATTTTTTAGCTTTATTGGAGATATTTTACTTTTACCAATTATGGGTCTTGGCAGGTGGCTTTCTAATAAATGGAAAAAATATAATGCTTTTACTGCTTTTTTCAATGCAATGATTGATATGCCTTTTTCTGTATTTGTAGAATTTATTGAACGTTGGAGATATTTTATCAAAGAAAAAAAAGAAGATATCAGATAAATGCAAAAAAAATATCATATAATTGTATTTGGATGCCAGATGAATTACGCGGACGCCGAAAGAGTGGCCGCGGTTTTGGAGAAAATGGGCTATAAAAAAACCTTAAAATTAGAGGAGGCAGGTTTAGTTGCTGTTATAATGTGTTCTATTCGCCAATCTGCTGTAGATAGAATCCACTGGTTAATTGAGAAATTTCGCAAAATTCGCAACCTACAACCTAATAGCTACAGGCTACAAACTATTTTAACTGGCTGTATTTTAGAAAAAGACAAAAAAGTTTTTATAGAAGGGTTTGATCATGTAATTGACATAAAAAATATTTCTCAACTTCCAAAAATAATGAACAAAAAATCATCGTTGCATAAAATCGACGATCGTCCAAATTCTGCTACAATGGACTATTTAGATATTAAACCAAAAAGCTTTTCCAAATTTTCATCTTCAGTTCCTATCATGACAGGTTGTAATAATTTTTGTGCTTATTGCGTGGTCCCATATACCAGAGAAAGGGAAATTTCTCGGCCAGCTTCAAAAATAATCAATGAAATAAAAAGTTTAGTAAAATCTGGATGCAAAGAAATCTGGCTTTTGGGCCAAAATGTAAATAGTTATAAAGATCCAAAAAACAAAACCACTTTTGCAGAATTACTAAAAAAGATAAATAAAATCCCTGGAGATTTTTGGATAAGATATACTTCAAGCCACCCAAAGGATTTCAAACAAGATGTAATTGATGCTATGGCAGACCTGCCCGCCAAAGCCTCGGCGAAGGCAGAAGGAAATCACATTACCCCCTACTTAAATTTGCCAGTGCAGTCTGGAGATGACAAAGTTTTGCGATCTATGAAGCGTTGGTACACTATAAAACAATACAGAAAAATTATTTCTGATTTACGCAAAAAAATTCCTAATATAGCTATTTCCACAGATATTATAGTTGGATTTCCCGGGGAAACAAAAACTCAATTCAATAACACTGTAAAACTTTTTAAGGATATCAAATACGATATGGCTTATATCAATAAATATTCTCCGAGATCTGGAACAACTGCAGCCAAACTAAAAGATAGTGTTTCTTGGCCAGAAAAAAAACGTAGAGAAAAAATACTTACAGATACCTTAAGAGAAACTGCTTTTAAAAATAATAAAAAACTTATTGGTAAAATTGTAAAAGTTTTAATTGATAATAAAAAAGATGACACATATTTTGGTAAAACCGATACCTATAAATCAATTAAAATTTCCACCTTCGCCAAGGCTTCGGTGGACAAGCAAAAATCAAAAACTAAAAATAAAAATTTGATTGGCCAATTCTATAATGTGAAAATTATTAAGGCCAATAACTGGAACTTAGAAGGAAAAATTATATGAAGAATAATTACAAGCTACAAGCTACAAGCTACAAGCTAATAGTGATTTTGGGGCCTACCGCTTCTGGCAAAACCGGAATGTCTATTAAATTAGCTAAAAAATTTAACGGCGAGATTATTTCTGCAGATTCAAGACAAGTTTACAAGGGCTTAGATATTGGATCTGGTAAAATAACTAAAAAAGAAATGTGGGGCATTCCCCACTATTTACTTGATGTGGCAAATCCTAAAAAAAGATTTTCTGTAGCACAGTTTCAAAAGCAAGCAAAACAAGCTATAAAAAAAATTCAGATTAAAGGTAAACTTCCCTTTTTAGTTGGAGGCACTGGATTCTATATTCAATCAATTGTAGATGGTATTGTATTACCAGAAGTAAAACCCAATTGGGTTCTGCGCTCAAAATTAGAAAAAAAATCTAATGAAGAGTTATTTATAATGCTTAAAAAATTAGACCCTAGGCGCGCTCAAAACATTGATTCAAAAAATCCTCATCGCCTTTTGCGTGCTATAGAGATTGTTTTATCAACCGGAAAACCAGTGCCTCAAATTAATCAAAGCCCAACTTCATTAGAAATTTTGCAAATTGGAATTAAGAAAGACGGGAAGGAATTAGCTAAGCTAATAAATAAAAGACTTGCTGCAAGATTAAAAAATAATGCAATGATAAATGAAGTAAAAAACCTACATGATAAAACAAAAATATCATGGAAAAGACTAGAAGAATTTGGCTTGGAATATAAATTTGTTGCACAATATTTGCAAGGCAAAATAGACTACAAAGAAATGCAACAAAAAATTCAGACAGAATCTGAACATTTTGCCAAACGCCAAATGACTTGGTTTAAACGTGATAAACGTATAAAATGGGTAGACAATTATAAACAAGCTGAAAAACTATTGAGAAAATATTAATAAATGATATTGTTAAATTAAACTATTTTGCACCTTGACAACAAAGGAGTATAAAGATGATTATTGGAATTCTTTCTGATACCCATAGTGATCGTGACAATGCCCTCGAATTAGTAATTGAAGAATTTGTTAAAAGAGGAGTTCAATTTATTATACATTGCGGAGATATTGAGCCTCAGCATTGTAATCCAAGCATATTCAGAAATATACCAGTAATATGTGCACTAAATGCAGAACAATTAGAGAAGCCGGGCTTTAAGACTTGTCCTGCAGGATGGATATTCACACAACCAAATAGAAGAATCTTAGATTTCAATCACATAAGAATATATGTTGGACACAAACGCTCTTATGATTTTCTCAAAACAAGTGAACATAATTTAATGGCTTTTCTTGATCAGATGCGGATGACCCATGATGGATTAAGATGGGTTTTTTCAGGACACACGCATCATCAGTTTTTTGTACAAACTCGGCTAGTTAATTTTATCAACCCAGGAGCAATCGAAGATTCTTTTGATGGATATTCGTTTGCATTAATAGATACAGAAAACTCAGAAATTGTATTTAGCAGAATCATGAAGACTAAGCCTAACATAGATACATTTTCTGTAGGAATTATTTCTGATAGTGGAAGAATCTCAAAAATTGACCCTGATTTTTGGCATCTCTTAGTCAAAGAAATGCGAAAAAGAGATGTAAAAGTCATCATACATTGTGGCAATATTGACCCATCGGACATTGGTAGGCCAGAGCTTTCTGGATTTAAGGTGTATTGTAATTTGAGACGAGACCAAAAAGCTCCAAAAGAAATACCTGATAATTGGGAGATAATCAAGAACTCAGAAAGCCCGATTGTAAAAATAAACGATTACAGTTTTTACATTCAAATCGATCTTGGCATAGATCTTTTGAGTGAGTCAGAGTTTGACATGCACAACACCTCAATGAAATTAAGAAGGAAATTCCCAGAAATTGATTTTATACTGTGTGGCTTTACCCACAACGCACTTCTAGTAGAAGGAGAACAAATCAAAATCATCAATCCTGGTGACATAATTGATGATCGCAACTTTGCAGTGATATGTCTCCCCAGAAAAGAAATCACGTTTGGACATGTGCCAGTAAAAGACATGCTCCAATAGAAAAACCTAATACTCCATACAAAAGCCCCAATTTTATTGGGGCTTGTTTATTATAGAATCTTCAACAATAATTCTCTTACTTTATCTGGATTTGCAGTTCCACGAGTAACTGCCATTACCTGACCTACTAAAAATTGCATTGCATTTTGTTTGCCAGCTTTAAAATCTGCGACTACTTTAGGGTTTTTTTCAATAACCTCTCTTACAATTTTTTCAAGCTCTCCATCATCTTTCATCTGTCCCCAGTTATTTTCTTTAACTATATCAGAAGGATCTTTGCCAGTATTAAACATTTCAAGTAAAACCATTTTAGCTACTTTACTAGAAATTTCTCCTTTATAAATCATCTTAACAAATTCAGCAAAATTTTCTGGCGTTATTTTAAAGTCATCTTCTACAAATTCTGCTCCGCCCAACAAACCCTTTACATCAGAAATAAGATAATTGGCTAATAATTTTGAAACTTTTATATGAGCTTCTCCTGATTCTTCTTCTCTGGTCCACTCTTCAAATTCTGAAACTACCTTCTCATAATATTCACTCAAATCTTTGTTTGTAATAAAAAACTCAATAGAGTTTTCATCTAAACCAAACTCTTTTTTAAACCTTTCTCTTTTTTGTTCTGGTAATTCCATAATTTCATTTTTAATTTTATTAATAAAATCTTCGTCAAAATTCATTGGAGGTAAATCTGGCTCAGGGAAATATCTATAATCATGAGCCTCCTCTTTCTCTCTCTGTGAAAAAGTTATTTCTTTTTTATCATTCCAACCACGCGTTTCTTGTACAACTTTTTCACCTGCTTCAAGTAATTCTGTTTGCCTTGCAATTTCAAAATCTACTGCTTTTTCCACTACGCGAAAAGAATTTAAATTTTTGATCTCAACTTTAGTGCCAAATTTTTCTGTTTTACTTACTGAAATATTTACCTCAACCCTCATCTGTCCTTTTTCCATATTTGCATCAGAAACATTTAAATATCTTAAAATCAACTGTAATTCCTCTGCAAATTTTCTAGCCTCTTTCCCAGAAGTAATATCGGGTTCTGTAACTAATTCCATTAAGGGCACACCCGCCCTATTATAATTTACCAAAGAATAATTTTCACCTTCAGGGTGAGCAAGGCTTCCCGTATCTTCTTCTAAGTGAATCCTAGTTATACCAATTCTTCGCCTCGCCAAAGCCTCTGGCGAAAGCGGGTTTCTATCACCAACCTCTAAAAACCCCCTACCACATAAAGGCTGATCGTATTGTGAAATTTGATATCCTTTTGGTAGATCTGGATAAAAATAATTTTTCCTATCAAATTTAGATTCTTTAGCAATTTCGCAATTTAAAGCCAGCCCAGTTTTTATAACTTCTTTAATTGCTTCTTCATTTGCAACTGGCAAAGTCCCAGGATGTGCCATACAAATTGGGCACACATTATAATTTGGCCTTGTTTCATCAGGATTATTTTTACAAGAGCAAAACATCTTAGAATTTGTTTTAAGTTCTGTATGTATTTCCAGCCCTATTGTTGGTTTATATGTCATAATATTTAATATTATTTTCTACTTTAATATATCAAATTCTATCTAAAACTACAAACGAATAAGACCATTTATTTTTGTCGTCTGGCTCAAAATCTTGTTTACTAACTTCTTTAAAATCTATTATATTAAACTCCGGGAAATATGTATCACCTTCAAAATCTTCATTTATATAAGTTAAATATAATCTATCAGCTAGTGGTAAAAATTGCTTATATACAAAACCACCTCCACATATCATAATTTCTTCATTATCTTGTTCTGTTGCTAATTTTTTGGCCACTTCAATAGACTCTTCAATAGATTTTACTAAAAAGCAATCTTTATTTTCACCGGGTATTTTATAGTCGAGATTGTCGCACAATATCACGTGTTTTCTGCCAGGCAATGGTTTTTCTCCAATAGATTTAAAAGTATTTAAACCCATTATCAAAACCTTGCCCGCAGTTTTTTCTTTAAAATATTTAAAATCAGCAGGCAGATGCCAAGGCAAACCATTCTTGCTACCAATCACTTTATTTTTGGCTATAGCTGAAATTATTGAAATCATATAAATTACTTTAATTTTATTTCTGAAAAACTATTTTCATATTCTCTATCAAGTTCCAAAACAACTTCTCTGACTCTACTTTTTATTTCTTGAAAAAATTCTTTATCTTTTTCTGCACTAAGCATTTCTTCCACCATGTCTAATTCTACCCATTCTGCCCTTAAGCTTTCCTTATCGCTTTTTGTTTTTAAATCATTATTATTTGTAGTAAAAAGAAATAATGTTATTTGTTGAATTCTTTTTTTTGAACCCATATCTGGTCTTTCATAACTACCAAGCTCTTGTAAAAATTCTAAATCACCTTCATTTATGCCTGTTTCTTCTCCTATTTCCCTTTCAGCTGTCTGCAACTCACTTTCTCCTTCTTCAACCCCACCTTTTGGGAAAACCCAATGATTATTTTTCGTTTTAACTAAAACTACCTTGCCATCTGAGTTTATTACCACACCTCCTGCAACTTTTCTAATTTCAACTTTTTTCCCCATAATTTTTATACTGCCATTGGAGCCTTAATTGTAGGATGATATTTGTAATCTATAAGCTTTATATCTTCCATTTTAAAATCTGCTACTTTTTGAATTTCCGGATTAAGCCAAAGTTTTGGCAAAGGGTATGGCTCGCGACTCATTTGTTCTTTTACTTGCTCAAAATGGTTTAAATAAATATGCGTATCTCCTAAAATATGTACAAACTCCCAAGGTTCTAGTCCTACTTCACGAGCAACCATATGCAAAAGTAAGGAATAAGAAGCAATGTTAAATGGTACTCCCAAAAATGTATCACAACTTCTTTGATACATTAACAATGATAGTTTTTTATCTACACAAAAAAAGTGAAACAGTAAATGACAAGGTGGAAGTGCCATCATATTAAGTTCTGCAGGATTCCAAGCTGAAATAATTATTCTTCTGTCTTGAGGATTTTTTTTAAGCTGATCTAAAGCATTTTGAAATTGGTCGATTGGCACATCTGTATAGGGCGATTTCCAGCTTCGCCATTGCACGCCATAAACTCTCCCCAAGTCTCCATCAAATTTGGCTTTTGGTTTCCAATAATCAGCATTAGCATTACCATCCCAAATATGGCAACCCATTTCATTTAGTTTTTTATTATCACTTGATCCAGATAAAAACCATAAAAGCTCAGCTTTTACTTGCTCAAAAGCCAATTTTTTAGTTGTCATAGCAGGGAAACCATCTTGCACATTAAACCTCATAGATTGCCCAAAAATAGCCCTAGAACCCACCCCAGTTCTATCTGGCCTATCTGTGCCCTCATCCATTATTTTGCGTAAAAGTTCCAAATATTGTTTCATATTTATATTATCTTATTAATTTTAAAATTTCTTGATGAATTTTAGTTCCATTGCTAATTAAAAATGTTTGGCTTCTATCATTTTCTTCAGGATTTCCCAGTTCATCTGTTATTAAGGCGCCTGCTTCTTTTGCTATTAATTTTCCAGCAGCAAAATCGTACAAATTAATATCCTTTACATATATTGCCTCGTATTTTCCCGAAGATAGATAACCAGCATCAAGTGCAAATGACCAATTGAACAAAACTCTTTTCGCTTTTTCCTTATATAGGCGATTACTAAAATCTCTTTCAAAATTGTCCTGATATTTAAAACCAAAAACAATAGAAATACTGGAATTTTTTAAATCCGCTTCTTCGTTAACAATAATTTTTTTATCATTTAAATAGGCACCCTTACCTTTTTCTGCGAAGTAAATATTATTTAAAACTGGATTATATACAACGCCAAAAATTATTTCATCACCCTTTAATAAAGCAATACTTACAGAAAAATATGGTATACCAAGCACAAAATTATTAGTACCATCTAAAGGATCTATTGCAAATGTATATTCTGATTTCTTGTCTATCTTTCCATTTTCTTCGGCAATTATATTATAACTTGGAAATTTTTTAGACAAAATTTTCAAAATAACTTCTTCAGATTCTATATCGGCTTTAGTTTTGAAATCTGCAGGAATAGTTTTTCCTATAACTTCTAAATTCTTGCCAAAATATTTTTTGACAATTTTCCCGCCGGCTTTAGCAGCCCTTATTATTTCTAAATATTCTTTACTTATTTTCATTTTTTTTATCTTTATAAAACCACTCATAAATTCCATAAGCCCAAGTGAAAGTATAAATTACCCCCACAAAAAATGCTCCCCATTGCTTATTAATATAAAAAGTTACCAGCCAAAAAGGTTGAGAAATTAAGCCAGAAACAAATCCCCATTTATTTTTTCTAGCTACTAAAATTATAGCTGTAATCCCAAATATAGTAACCCCGAATTGACAAATTAAATCTATATTCATATAATTTTATTTACTAATTTTTTAATTTTTTGACTTATTATTTCTCGGGACAACAACTCGCCTTTTTCTAAACACTCCACTACCTTAAAATCTTTCGGAAATTCTTTTGAAGCTCTAATATAAGAATTTAAAGCATTAAATAAATGACTTTTATCTTTTTCATGAATATCTTGTTTTTTATCATCTCCCAAATAACTCTTTCTTCTTTCCTGCTTCTTTGCATCTGTAATTTTATTTGCCAATTTTAATGAAAATTCAGCAGAAGTTTTTAAAATAAAAGTGCAATCTGGCTTGGGTATTTTAAACAAACCATATTCTAAATCATATAACCAATTTACATATTTTCTCCAACTTTTTATATTTTTTATTTTTCCTCCTTGATGACCGATATTTGAAACTAAATATCTATCTGATATTACAATTTTGCCCTCCTCTAGCCACTTCCTAATTTTAAAACTAGCATCATATCTATCACAAGCATAAAAAATTGAAGCAATATAAGGACCAACATCTTTAGCCTCTCCATATTTACCGATCAAATATTCATCCACCAAACCTGATGATTTCTCTCCATGTTGTGGAAAATCTATTTTCTCAACTTTATAACCTTTATTATTTAAATACTCACTCAAAAGCTTTGTTTGTGTTGATTTACCGCCACCATCAATTCCTTCAAATACGAAAAATTTACCTTTTTTTATATTTTTAACCATAAATTTTATCAACCAACTCTTTAATTTTAGCATAAAATTCTTCTTTAGTGCCATTATTTTCTAATTTAAAGTCAGCTTCAGCTCCCATTTCTGGAATAAAAATTTCTGTAGTAGCTTTGTGTAGTTCCTTAAACTTTTCAAATGGCATATTATCATCAGCTTTCTCACCTCTTGTTTGAAGTCTTTCCCACCTTTTCTCAATATCTGCAGTAACATATAAAATTTTACCATCTGCCTCTCTTGTAGCTTTAGATTCACCCAAAGCTCTTATACCATTTAAAATTAAAAGACCATTAAAGTCTTGAGTTTTCTTTATAGTAGCTTTAATTAAAATATCATCTCCAAATCTACCCTTTAAAAGCGGAGCCAACCATTGATAATCTTCCCGTTTAATCTCATCAAAAAATATTTTCAAAACATCTTTTAATGGATCTGAAGTTCTAAAAAAATAAACATCAGGATAATTTTCCTTAACATAATTACAAAAAGTATCTTTACCAGAGCCCATTTCCCCAACTATAGAAAGTATTAATTTTTTTGACATTTTACTATTTTATTAAATTTTTTAAATATTTATCATAAACTATTTTCATCCAAGGGCTGTGACCTAAATTATTTTCAATTTCTTTAAGCTCAAAAAGCTTTCCTTCCATTTTATCTATTTCTCTAATTTGTATATTATCATTATCACCAATAAAATGGAAAACTAAACCCAAATGTACTTTTTCCACTGGACGAGAATCATCATTTATTATACCAACAAGCTTCTTTTGTAACAAATTACCCTTAAAATCCACCTCCTCTTGCCATTCTCGCATCATTCCGGTTTCCAACACATTTTGACTACCCATAACATCTTCTTGATTTATGTGACCACCTACTCCAAGCTGATAATCATTATTAACCAATCTTTGCTCGCCAGCATTGACTAAATATTTATATGCAAAAAATCTATTTTCAAAACTAAATAAAATATATGGAATTATTTGCTGATAAGAATCATCTTCTTCTACATCACCCCTTCTTTTAAATTCATAGTTTTTATTTATTAAATCAAGGTAATACTCTAAATTATCTTTTTTTAGTCCTTGCCAAATCCCTTCTTTAAAAAGAATACTAGATTTTACCACTAAAACTTTCTCATCATTTTTATCCATAATTTTTATTGTTTTTTATATTCTTCAACTGTATTATCAACCACAAAAACTTCTACTCCAGCAGTTTTAAACATCTCCATAGATGGGCCGTCAGCATGGTATCTTTTTTTAGCCACCACCCTTTTAACTCCAACTCGCAAAATTCTCATAGCACAATTATAACATGGCACCATTTTACAATAAATTGTAGCTCCATCTAATTTAATACCATCTTTTGCACACTGTAAAATTGCATTTTCCTCAGCATGAAGTGTTCGCACACAATGCTGTGATTGGTTACCTTGTTCATCAATCATAGTCTTCATTAAATGCCCAGCTTCATCGCAATGTGGCATCCCAGGAGGAGCTCCAACATAACCTGTAGCTAAAATTGTATGATGCGGGCTCACAATCAAAGCCCCTGACCTCGCCCTATCGCAACTCCCCCTACTTCCAATAGGATCAATTAAATTTATAAAATATTCATCCCAAGTAGGACGAACATATTTATCTTTATTTTCTTCTGACATTTTTTAAAAAAATTAATAATTAATATTTTTATTTATTTACAATATCAATAACTGCAAGTTCAAGTGGCAATTGCATAATAGAATTATACTTCATTTTATTTTCTGCATCAATAAAAGCTTCTAGCATATTTTGAATATCTTTTTCAGTAATATCTGAAATTTGAGAATTTATCTTTTCTACTTCTTTTTCTGAAAGTCCAGAATTTTGTAAATTTAAAAAGCTTGGATTAATTTTTAAAAGTAATGCTTGTCTTAAATAAAAAATTAAAGTTTTGGTAAATTCTTGTAAATCAACTCCGCTATCTACCATTGAGTTTAGATAAACAAGTGCATCTTTGGTATTTTTTTGCAAAAGGAAATCCACAAATTGCGAAATTTGAGCTACCTCAACAATCCCTAATAATTCTTTAATTTCTTCTGTTTTTACTAAATTATCTTTTCCACAAAAACTAATACATTGATCAAGCAAGGTTTCTGCATCACGAAATGATCCACGTGAATTTAAAGCTATTAATGGTAAAACCGAATCCTCAAATTTAATATTTTCTTTTTTTCCTATAAATTGCAATTTTTTTATAATTTCATTAGCTTGCAATCTTTTAAAATCAAATCTTTGGCATCTTGAAATAATTGTTGGAAGCATTTTTTGAGATTCTGTAGTAGCAAGTAAAAATATTGCGTGAGCCGGTGGCTCTTCAAGGGTTTTAAGTAATGCATTTACAGCTGATTTTGAAAGTTGGTGGCACTCATCAATTATAAATATTTTATATTTAGATTTTACTGGAGCAAATTTTATACCATCAATTAATTCTCTTACATCATCTACTCCTGTATGAGAAGCTGCATCAATCTCAAGCAGATCAATAGATTTTCCAGCTGAAATTTCCAAACAAGAATCACATTTATTACAAGGCTCAAAAGAAGATAAATCACTACAATTTACAGCTTTTGCAAAAAGTCGAGCAATGCTAGTTTTACCACTTCCCCTTGGCCCAGAAAACAAATAAGCATGAGAAATATTCTTCCTTAGAATAGAATTGGTTAAAGTTTGCACAATATGATCTTGCCCAATGATTTCTACAAAACTCTGAGGTCTATATTTTCTATATAAAGCTATATTATTCATAATTTTATCTTTAAGTTTATCAAATTAAAAAACTCATAACAAGCATTGACAAAACTACTTTTTAAATACAAAAAATTTATCCCCACAAAAATTCCAAACTCCTGCTAAAACAGCAGAAATTAAAACGCTTATTTTTTCCCATATTGAAAACGAAGTTCCAAATTGAGGGCTTATAATTTTTGTTAAAAAATAGAAAACCAATACATCAATAACCAAGCCAATTAAATTAGTTATTAAAAACTTTGCGAATTCTTTTTTAGATATACCCTCTTCATTTTTCTGAAAAGTCCAAAATTTATTCCCAATATATTTTATTATAATTGCTACAATAAATGATAAAGTCTTTATTATTACAGAGCTTAAAATATACAACTGTGGAAAAACCCAAGCAAAAAATAAAAAGGATTTTAAATCAATGATTGTAGCAAATACTCCAACTAGTACATGTTTCCCAGCTTGAAAGACAAATAAATATTTTCTACCAATATTTTTAGATATACTTAAACAAATAATGGTTATTAATGGTAAAATAAAAAATAATAAGTAACCAAAAATCCCAAGATTAAATCTGTAAAAATTATTTATAAGTTCAGCCACTAAAAAACCACAAATTATAGAGAATATATAATCAAATTTATCCATATATTCCGAAATTAATACCACACATCACTCATTCCTTTCAAATTCCTTCTTAGCACAAAGAGCATTGAAATCACATAGGCACTTAAAAGTGATAATGTTACTATTCCTGGGTTTGCCCATAGATCAAAGATTGATAATACAAAGCCAGTCATAAACAATATTTTAAACATCATTTTCACAGATTTACTTGGAGAATATTGCTCTCTTTTTACTCCAAATAATCCCAATATCATAAAAGCAATTCTTAGCACGAATAATGGAGAAACTCCTGCTGTCATACAAACAACAGAAACAGTTTTTACTGCACTAGATACTACGGGCGATTTAACTGTTTCTTTTACAACAACAACTTTTTCTACTATACTAGAAACTGTTCCCAATATCATATTTTGACTTGTCTTTAAAAAGTCAGTAGATATCATAGATCTAGTTTCTGTGTTCTCTGTAGAACTAAATCCTACACCTTGACAATCAGTATCTTGAGAGCAATCATCTTGACCACCTATATATGCTTTAACACATTTGCCTTGATAACATATACTTTTACCAGAATTTGTACCTGATATATAAGCAGAAGATCCTCCTTGACTTGCATTAACACAATCACATGATTGCCTTACATTTAAAGAACAAGTGGCACTTGATTTTTCACTGCCTGAGGTAACTGTGACTTTTGCGCTTTTATCTCCTGATGTAGTAAAAGTACTTTTACAAGTATCAGATGAACTTTGACAATCACCTGTAAAAGAATAATTATAAGGGGCAGAAGCTCCTTGTGCTTTAGCTGAGAATATAATTTCAGAATTTGTTTGTGGATCTTCAGGAAGATATGAACAGGTAACAGATAAAGCTGGATTTACAGTATTAATTGTACAATCAGCTGTTGCTGTAGAATCTCCAGAAGTAACTGTAATTTTAGATTGTTTTTTACCTATTTCTTGAAATGTTTTTTCACAAGATGAAGTTTTGCTTATGCAATCTCCTGTCCAAGAATATGTATACACTCCTGATCCACCTGAAGCTTTAGATGAAAATACTGCTTTTTGGTTTACAGTAGATGTTGCAGAATTTGTGCAAGAAACAAACAATGGTGCATATACATAAGAATAACTAGCACCTGAACTTTCTGATAAAATATTAGTTCCCGATCCATCATTAGCTAAAACTTCTCCTGATCCAAAAGTGATATCTGAAGATCCTTGTTTTAATGATTTAAATTTAATAGTAAATACTTTAGCAATACCTGTTATTCCAGGAAAGGGTATTCCTCCAGAAAAATTTATCTTACCAGTTGTATTAGAAAAAGTTGGATATGTAACCCATATTGTAAAAGGTGAACCTTGAGTGCTTACTGACACAACATTAACTGATGATGGATCAAAAGATATTTCTGATTCTGCTGTATTCATAGATATATCCGAACTTACATTTACATCTACATCAAATTCTTGACCCACGCCATATGAATAAGTTGATGGCGATAAATATATTTTTGCTGCAAAAACATTTACCGGAATGAGAATAAGAGAAAATAACAATATTGAAGTGAAAATAATTTTTTTCATTTTATTTTTTTAATATTTTTAATAATTATAACAAATTTAATTACATCAAGCAAATGCTACTTTCCCCACCAATAAAGCATTATGGAGAAATCTTTGAGATCTACATTCTTGTCTTTGTTGATATCTGTACAAGTGTTCTTTGGTTCTTTTTGTTTCCAGAAGTACATTAAGATAGAGAAGTCTTTTAAA
>CAINWR010000071.1 GCA_903854535.1 Candidatus Staskawiczbacteria bacterium
AAAAAATTACAAAATAAAAAATAAATATTCTGCTGATATTGAGCCACATGAGATATTTTTAGATAATTTGGAAAAAGACAAGGAAATAGAGTCTGGATTTTCTGAAAAGAAATTTGAGGTTCCTTTAAGAGAAAAAAGATCCTATTTCTTGATGGGAATTTTTCTTTTATTTGTTATTTTTATTTTTATAAAGGTTTTTTATTTGCAAATTTTGCAGGGTGATAATTTCCATATTCTAGCAGATAATAATAAAGGCAAGATTGTATTAATCAAGCCAGAAAGGGGTATAATTTATGATAGAAACTTAAAAAAATTAGTTGCCAACGCTCCATCTTTTGATTTAGTTTGTGATAGAAGAAATTTTGGAGAATCAAGTGATGCTGTCTATAAGAAAATCTCAAATTTAGCTGAAATTATTGGCAAAGATCCATTAGATTTAGAGAGACAAATTTTAGATTCTCTAGAGTATAACGTGTTAATTGCTGAAAATTTAACTCATGAGCAAATATTGGTTTTAGAATCGAGAATTAATGAATTTAATGGTTGTAGTATAGAGAATAATGTGATAAGAAATTATATTTTTGCTCATCCATTTGCACATTTACTTGGTTATGTGAGTAGGGTAAGTAAGGATGAATTTAGTAATAGAAAAGATTACGCAATAAATGACAGTTCTGGTAAAGCTGGCATTGAGAAATTTTATGAGGATTATTTAAGAGGAATTCCCGGCAAGCTTGAATCTCAAAAAACTGCGCTTGGAGTTCAGAAAGGTCAAAAAGTAATTTCAGAACCATTGCCTGGTAATAATATAATTTTAAATATTGATGCAGATCTTCAGCAAAAGATTTATGAAGAATTAGGAAAAACAATTAAAAATATTGGATCAAAAAAAGGCGCTGTTGTAGCTGTAGATCCAAGAGATGGAAAAGTTTTAGCTCTAGTGTCTTACCCTTCTTATGATAATAATCTTTTTTCGAAAGGTATATCTCAAAAAGATTTAAGTTCAATTATTAATGATGCATCTCAGCCATTTTTTAATAGAGCTATCTCTGCTCAATATCCTACAGGTTCTACTATAAAGCCATTTGAGGCTTCTGGAGCTTTACAAGAAAATTTAATATCTCCTGATAAAGTAATTAATGATCCGGGTTTTATTGAAATAAGAAGTAAATATGATCCTGATGTTGTATATAGATTTGGAGGTGTTACTCCTCATGGATTGGTAGATATGAGAGAGGCGATTGCTGTATCTTCAAATATTTATTTTTATACAATTGGCGGAGGTTATCAAGATCAACAAGGATTGGGTCCAACTCGCATTGCCAAATATTTATCTTTATTTGGTTGGGGCGTTAAAACAGGAGTTGATTTACCTGGAGAATATAAAGGGTTTATTCCAAGTCCAGAATGGAAAAAGGAATATAAAAAAGAAAATTGGTGGGACGGGGATACATATAACTTATCTATAGGACAGTCAGATTTGCAAGTAACTCCATTGCAGTTGGCAATGGCTTATTGTACAATAGCTAATGGTGGAACTTTGTATAAACCTCAAGTTGTAGATAAAATAATCGATATATCAACATCAGAACAAAAAGTAATTAAAGAATTTGAGCCAGAAATTGTAAGGCAAGGTTTTATTGATGCAAAAAATTTAAAGGTTATTCAAGAAGGTATGCGTGATGGCGTAGCAAAATCTTATGGTTCTTCATACTTTTTAAATAGTTTGCCAGTAGCAGTGGCTTCAAAAACCGGAACAGCTGAAATAGGAAAAGCGGGTTTCTATAATACTTGGGCTTCAGTTTATGGGCCTTATGAAAACCCAAATATTGTTTTGATTGTTACAATTGAAGAAGTAGAAGGTTTAAGATCAGGGTCTCTAACTGTAGCTCGAGAGGTTTTAAATTGGTATTTTAATAAAAATAAATAATATGGATTTTATAATCAAAAATATAAAAGACAATGCTTTAAATATTTCAAGAAGAATTGGTTATTTGATGCTGGGTGCAGAAAGTAGTAATGTTTATAATATTGTAAGAAAATTAACTGGTAACCATTATCCTAGGTTTCATATTTATTTAAAACAACAAGGCCAAGATTTTATTTTTAGTTTACATTTAGATCAAAAAGCTCCAGTTTATCAAGGAACTCACGCTCATAACGGCGAATATTTTGGCCCTGTAGTAGAGGATGAAGCAGATAGAATTAAACAATTATTAAAATGATAACAGTATTATACGAAGATAATCATATAATTGCAGTGCAAAAACCTGCTGGAGTTTTGACGCAGGGCGATGGATCTGGCGAAAAAAGTTTGATGGATTTTGTAAAAGATTATCTTAAAGAAAAATATAAAAAACCAGGAAATGTCTTTCTTGGACTTGTGCATAGACTAGACAAACCAGTTTCTGGAATTGTTTTGTTTGCTAAAACTTCCAAAGGCGCCTCGCGTTTGTCTGAACAATTTCGTAATCATACAATACAAAAAACTTATCATGCCATTGTGCTCGGCAAATTGAAAAATGAAAAAGGCCAAATAAAAGAAAAAATAAATAAAATAAGTTTTTTTGCCGAAGGTTTTGGAGAAAAATCTGACGAAGAATTATTGGCCGAAATTAAAAAAGCTACAAAAACTCGTACTGGAGAGCTTAGTTATAAAGTTGAAAGTTATAAAGTTCATAAAGATGGATCTGTTTATTCTTTGGTAAAAATTATGCCAAAAACTGGAAGATTTCATCAAATAAGAGTGCAGATGGCAGAAATGGGAAATCCAATTTTAGGAGATAGAAAGTATAGTAATGTAAATATGCCAGATTGGAAAGATAATAATGCTATTGCTTTATGTGCTACTGATATTGAGTTTAAGCTTGCAACAAAAGATGAAATAAAAAAGATTTCTATTGATTTGCCAGAATCTTGGCAAAAATATTTATAAAAAAAGAGACCTAAGAACAGAATGTTTTCAGGTCTGGCCAGAACGGCTCTGGTTGGTTTCTTGAACTATTTTTGTTCTTTATTTTCTGCTTGGAATGTGCCACCACAATGCGTGCACTTATATATCCATGCTTGGTTCTTTGGACCACGCAAATAAACATGGCGTCCACAAGTAGGGCAGGGAATCAGAGTGTCTTTTTCAGTCTTCTCCATAAGTCCTCCAAGGTTTGAAAATTTTGAAACACAACAAAAATATTCTAACATATTTTCAATGCAACATCAATATTACGCATTATGTGGTAAAAGTTATTCACAGTTGACATCATTTTTTGTTTAGAATACAATAAATTAATATCAGACAAAAAAGGTCGGTTATCAATCAATTAAAAATAATATTTTTATGGAAACAGCACAAAATATATCAATCGATAATGTTTGCCACGATTGCAAAAAAGAAATTTTAATAAAAGGCCAGGAAATAGAAAATGGAGTTTATCTTACTTACGATAATGCTGGGGGGAAAATAAATGCTTTTAAATGTAATGATTGCTATGCGAAAAATCCAGCTCTGACAAATTTTCAAAAGTGTGAAGTTTATTCAAGGGTAGTGGGTTATATACGGCCAGTTACGCAGTGGAATAATGGTAAAAAACAAGAATATTCAGAAAGAACTGAATATGTTATGCCAAGTGGAGGGGCTTGTGGATGTTAATTTTAAAAAAGCCAGGGGTTTTAAAGCTTCTGGTTTTTTGTTATTATAAAGAAAAATACTGCTCGACAATAAATTTTTTCTGCGCCGAGAGCCTCTCTACGGGGCACCCTCGTGCTCGAAAAAATTAATTGTCTCGCAAACTTGCTTATGGAAAAATATAATTTACCAAAATTACCATATGAATATAATGCGCTTGAGCCATATATGTCTTCGGAAGTTTTAACACTGCATCACACAAAGCATCATCAGGCTTATGTGAATTCTGCCAATGATTTAAGTGCAAAGTTAGAAGATGCAAGAAAAAACCTGCCTGCCGGACAGGCAGGTAATTTGGATTTAGATTTTAAATCAATTTTAAAATCATTGTCTTTTAATGTGGCAGGTCATATTTTGCATGAAACATTTTGGAAAGTAATGGCTCCACAAAATTCTGGAAAAAATAATATTGAAAATAATGCGCCAAAACTTTTAGAGCAAATAAATAAGGATTTTGGAAGCCTTTCCGCCCAAGGCGGACCAGCCTCGGGCTGGGATAGATTTAAAAAAGAATTTTCAGAAACAGCAAAATCAGTTGAGGGATCAGGCTGGGCTTTGCTAACTTGGCACAAAGAACATGGAAATTTAAATATAATTCAAGTTGAAAAGCATAATGTAAATCTTTATCCAGAGCAGAAAATTTTACTTGCTTTAGATGTATGGGAGCATAGTTATTATTTAGATTATAAAAATGATAGAGCTAAGTTTGTGGAGAATTGGTGGAATATTGTAAATTGGCAAGAAGTTGAGAAAAAATTTCAAAACTGCTGTTGACAGCAGTTTTTTTTATGATATTATAATATATGGTTTTTAATTCCCGTTCTCATGATTCGGAGTTTTGTTAATGAGTAAAAAAAAGTCAGGACAAATTTTCCAGAAAGAAAAATTTGATCAAGCCAAGGAAGAGCTTGTTGGCGAGTCAATTGGATTGGAGGTGGCCCTCAAACATTGGCCAGTTGATGGCGTTCCGCAAGGAGAAGACCGTGGGGATCGGGTACCGTTCTTCACGGTTGATGGGGTCGATGAATTAATCGACGAATAGATTATGCTCGTGGTTGATTGCCCAAACGCAAGGATGTGTGAGGGCTTTTTTTTGTGCTTGATTTTAGGGATTTAAAATAGTAATATTAAATAATTAACTTTTAATAAAAATTTATGTCAACAATTGAGGAATTAAGAAAAGTTCGTTTGGAAAAATTAAAGGCATTAGAACATGCTGGGATTTTACCTTATCCTGCAAAAACCAAAAGAACTCATAGAATTTGCGAAGCTTTAGAAAATTTTGATAAATTATCAATTCCAGATAAAGATGGAGAATTGCAAGAAATAGTTTTGGCTGGAAGAATTATGGCGCAACGTGGGCATGGTGGAGCAACATTTTTAGATATTTATGATGGTTCGACTTCGCTCACTGCAGGTGGCAAAATTCAAGTAATTATTAAAGAAGATAAAGTTGGGCCAGCAGGATACAAATTTTTTATAGATAATTTTGATATTGCGGATTTTGTAGAAATTAAAGGAACTTTGTTTACAACTAAAAGAGGCGAAAAAACCATTGAAGCTACAGATTATAAAATGCTTTCTAAGGCACTTTTGCCTTTGCCAGAAAAATGGCATGGGCTTGAAAATGTAGAAGAAAAATTAAGAAAAAGATATTTAGATATTTTGTTTAATCCAGAAGTAAGGGAAATGGTAGAGAAAAGAAGTATTTTTTGGCAATCAATGCGTGAATTTTTACTTAAAAAAGGTTTTATGGAAGTAGAAACTCCGGTGCTTGAATCTACTCCTGGGGGAGCAGATGCAAGGCCTTTTACAACACATCATAATGCAATGGATATGGATGTTTATTTGCGAATTTCTATGGGAGAACTTTGGCAGAAAAAATTAATGGTAGCTGGTTTTGAAAAAGTTTTTGAAATTGGTAGACAATTTAGAAATGAAGGAATGGATGCAGAGCACTTGCAAGATTACACGCAAATGGAATTTTATTGGGCTTATGCAGATTACCAGCAAGGTATGGAATTTATTGAAGAAATGTATAAATATATAATAGAAAAAACTTTTGGTACTCTTAAATTTAAAATTAAGGGATTTGATGTAGATTTTTCTCGCAAATGGGAAAAGTATGATTATGTTTCTACAATTGCAAAATACACAAAAATAAATATTCAAGAAGCTAGTTTATCTGAAATGGAAAAAGCTTTGCAAAAATTAAAAATTGATTATGACAAAAATGGTTTTAACATAACAAGAGCCATAGATAATTTGTGGAAATATTGCAGGAAAAACATTGGAGGTCCGGGATTCTTAATTAATGTACCAGTAACTATGGAGCCTTTGGCTAAAAGAATGGAGAGCCACAATGATTTAGTACAAAGATTTCAAGTAATTATTGGTGGTTCAGAAAATGGTAAAGGCTTTTCTGAATTAAATGATCCAATTGACCAAGCAGAAAGATTTGCAGATCAACAAAAATTAAGAGATTCTGGTGATGATGAAGCGCAAAGATTTGATCAAGATTTTGTGGAGGCCTTAGAACATGGAATGCCACCAACTTGTGGTTTTGGAGTTTCAGAAAGATTGTTTGCATTTTTAATGGATAAGCCAGCCCGCGAATGCCAAATTTTCCCATTAATGCGCCCCCGCTGAGCGGGGGTAATGGCACGCTTAGCGTGTCGCCCAAAAAATTAATTCATAGAAAAAGAGCAATGGGGTATTGCTCTGCGTCTGCCTTTAGTGCGATTAGAATGGGAAAAGGTCTTTTTCACAAACCCAACTTCTTCGCTGACGGCCCTTTATTCCAGAATAAACGACACAATAGATAGGTTCGTGAGTCCATCTCCTATACCTGATTTTAGCAATAAATCCAACTTCGAGTTGTTGGCTTATCGCTGTGTATCTTGTATCAGGGCGAAACCTAACCTTGTTGTATACTTGAAATTTTGCTGTTTCGCCTTGAGCTTCACACTTTTCGATCTTTTCAATAGTCTTGGATGTGGCCCCGCAAATTTCGCATTCATAAGAGGTTTTCATAATTTTATCTCTATGAGTAGTGGTGTAACTACAGTTTATGAGCTAATAAAATTCTATCATAATTATTATATATTGTCAAAATATTATGAATAAAATATTAATTGCAAATATTGCAAAATATGTGGGTGAGGAAGTGGAGCTTTCGGGTTGGGTGGCGAATTTTAGGTCTTCTGGAAAGATTGCTTTTTGGCAAATAAGAGATGGCTCGGGATTTTGCCAAGCAGTATTAGATACAAAAATTTTGTCGGAAGTTTTGTGGAAAGAGTCAGAAAAAGTCACACTTGAAACTTCTGTTAAAATTTCGGGAGTAGTTTCAAGACATCCTAAAAAAGAAGAATATGAATTGCAAGTAAAAGATTTTTCTTTTTATCAAATTGCACAGGATTATCCAATTTCCAAAAAAGAGCATGGCCCAGATTTTTTGTTAGATAATAGGCATTTATGGCTAAGGTCAAGTCACCAGTGGGCAATTCAGAGAATTAGAAATACTTTGATTTTAGCAACTTATGAATTTTTCAATCAAAATAATTTTATAAAAATAGATTCACCAATTTTAACTCCATCAGCTTGTGAAGGCACAACTGAACTTTTTGAGATAGATTATTTTGGTGAACAAAAAGCTTATTTGAGCCAGTCGGGCCAGCTTTATTTGGAAGCTGCAATTATGGCTCATGGAAAAGTTTTTGATTTTGGGCCAGTCTTTAGAGCGGAAAAATCTAAAACTCGCAGGCACTTAACTGAATTTTGGATGATGGATGCAGAAATGGCTTTTGCAGATTTAGAAGAAAATATGCGAGTACAAGAAGAGCTTATAAGATACATGGTAAAATCTGTGTTAGAAAAAAATCAACAAGAATTGGCAATTTTGGAACGAGATATTAAGCCTTTAGAAAATATTTTAAAACCATTTTATAAAATTACACATGCAGAAGCTGTAAAGAGATTGCATGAGTTGGGGAGTGATATTAAAGAAGATGATGATATGGGAGCTGATGATGAAACAATTTTGACTAAACAATATGATAACCCTATTTTTGTAACTCATTATCCTAAAGATGTAAAAGCATTTTATATGAAAAGAGACCCCGTAGATAATTCTCGTGTTTTGTGTGCAGATTTGTTGGCTCCTGAAGGCTATGGCGAAATTATTGGGGGAAGCCAAAGAGAAGATAATTATGACGCTCTTTTAGAAAGAATCAAAGCACATAATTTACCAGAGGAAGCTTTTACTTGGTATTTGGATTTGCGAAAATATGGATCTGTGCCACATAGTGGATTTGGCTTTGGGCTGGAAAGAATTACAGCCTGGGTGTGTGGAATTGCGCACATTCGCGAAACAATCCCATTTCCAAGAACAATAAATAGATTAAATCCTTAAAACTCGGCAACAAACTTTTTTCGGCTGTTGGTAGCCCTCTTTGTCTCCCTTCGGGAGACAAGTAGACCAAGGCCTTCAAAAAGTTCATTGCCTCGTTCCCTTATTTCCTATGAAAAGAAAAAAAGTTTTAGTTTTTGGGACATTTGATGGATTGCATAAAGGACATTTGTATCTTTTTAAACAGGCAAAAAAGCATGGTGATTATTTAGTGGTTGTGGTAGCAAGAGATTTGACTGTCAAAAAAGTTAAGGGGCATTTACCAAAATTTGAAGAGCAAGAAAGAGTAAAGACGGTTTATAAATGTAAATTGGTAGATGATGCTCAGTTGGGTAATTTAAAAAATTATTATAAAAAAATAAAAGAAATAAAACCTCAAGTAATTTGTTTAGGTTATGATCAAGTTGCTTTTGTAGAAAATTTGGAAAAAGAGATAGAAAAGTATAAGATGAAAATAGAAATCATTCGGCTAAAGTCATATTTACCAAAAAAATATAAATCATCATTATTAAACGAAAAATCAGCCTAGGCCGTTTTTGTTTGTATGAAAAAAGGAGAAAGCGTCCTTTACAAATGGACATTCTTTCTCCCTGACTAGAAGCGAGATCGCTGTCGGTGAAGTGGCCCTATGCCACCTCGTTTTTTTCTGCGATCGCACAGCGCTAAGCTCTCTAGTCCTAATAATATATTTGCATATTTTAGTAAAAAAGTCAACAGTTTACGATATTTGCAAAGTTTGGTATTATAAAATAAGCGTTTAGCGTTTAGCGTTTAGCGTTTAGTTACTAAACCCTAGAACCTATACCCTAGACCCTCAAGAAATGTTAGATTTAAATTTTATTAGAGAAAACCCTGATGTTGTGAAAAAAGCTTGCGAAAATAAAAGCATCAAAGTAGATGTAGATGCTGTTTTATTTTTAGACAAACAAAAACGAGCTTTAATGGTTGAAGTTGAAAATTTAAAAGCCGAGCAAAACAAACTTACAAAAGCTGGCAAGGGTGATGTAGATAGAGAACAGCTTATTTTGCAAGCCAAAGAACTCAAAGAAAGAATAAAAGCAAAAGAGCCAGAACTTGAAAAAATAGATGAAGATTTGAAAACTTTACTTTTGAAATTACCAAATATTCCTACAGATGATGTGCCAGTAGGGCATAGCGAAGAGGAAAATGTGATAATTAAAACTGTAGGTAAAAAGCCAGTTTTTGATTTTGAACCTAAGAGCCATTGGCAATTAGCTGAGTCTTTGGATTTGATAGATAAAGAAAGAGCATCAAAAGTTGCAGGTTCAAGGTTTGCATATTTAAAAGGGGATTTGGTTATTTTGCAATTAGCAATGTTTAGATTTGCTTTAGATGTTTTATGTAGTGAAAAAACTTTGGCTCAAATTGCTAAAAAGGCAGGACTTAAAGTAAGTACCAAAGCTTTTGTGCCAGTACTTCCACCATTTATGATAAAAACAGAACCTTATTCTGCAATGGATAGACTAGAACCCAAAGAAGAAAGATATAAAATAGAAGGTGAAGATTTGTGGCTTCAGGGATCAGCAGAACATGTTTTGGGAACTATGCATATGAATGAAATATTATCAGAAGATGTTTTTCCAATTCGTTATGCAGGTTATGCTACAAGTTTTAGAAAAGAAGCTGGTACTTATGGTAAGGATATGGAAGGAATTATTAGAATGCATCAGTTTGATAAACTTGAAATGGAAAGTTTGACTACTGCTGAGAATTCTTTGCAAGAACACTTTTTTATGGTGGCTATTCAAGAATATTTAATGGGTCAATTGGGATTACCTTATGAAGTAATGTTAAAATGTACTTTTGATATTGGTAAACCGAATGCAAGAGGTGTGGATATAAATGTATGGCTTCCAGGTCAAAATAAATATAGGGAAACTCACACAGCAGATTATATGACAGATTATCAGGCCCGTAGATTGCAAACAAAAGTTCGTAGAAAAAATGGTAAAGTGGAATTGGTGCACACTAATGATGCTACTGCTTTATCGCAACGTCCATTGATTGCAATTTTGGAAAATTATCAACAAAAAGACGGAAGTATATTGGTGCCAAAAGTTTTGCAAAAATACACAGGATTTAAAATAATAAAAGCAAAGAAATAAATGAAATTATATCACGGTACATCAAAAAAATTAGAAACTCTAAAAAGACAACAAACGCAAACTATGAAACGTTTAAATTCAGAAGGCAAAATTATTAACGAAGGAGATTTGCTTAATGCAATTTATTTTACGCCCAAGTTTGGTTTTGCTTTAGCAATGGGTGCGAGACCAGAGGGGCATACTAAAATAGATAATAGTGAAGACAAAATAACTTTTGAAAAACTAGAGTTTTTTGATCCAGAAAAAGATGTTTATATTTATGAAATTGATTCTGAAGATATTCCCGAAAGCAAGTTAAGAAAAGTTGACGAAACACAATATGTAGTTGATATGGATGAAGTTGTTCCGACGGGAGAACAAAAGCTAAAAGCCGAAGAAGTTTTAAAATATTACGAACTCGTAAATTGGAAAGGAAAAGAACTACATAGAGAAATTAGATTGAAATAAAAACCGCCAAGGGTTAAATCGACCGAAATGACTATCTCTAATTCGTGCGAATACAGGATATACGGAATTTTAAAAATGTTTTACAATCAATCATCTTACTAACATCTGTAAAATGATTAGCGAAACAAAATTATTAAGAAATAAATGAAAACACTTATTATTTTACATGGTTGGCAGAGTTCGGGATCTAAATGGCAAAAAGTAAAAGAAAAAATCGAAAACTCTTCGGCTAGTTTAGGGCGGGGCGGAATTAGAGTTTTGGCTCCAGATATTCCCGGATTCAAATCTGAATCTGAGCTTAATAGGCCATGGGTTTTAGATGATTATATAAATTGGTTTGAAGATTTTGTAATGCAATCAAAATTGGAATATCCTGATATTGCAAATGGTTTTTATTTGCTAGGTCACAGCTTTGGCGGAAGAATGACAATTAAAATTGCAGCTAAAAAGATTTTTAAATTAAATGGAGTTATTTTAGTATCAGCTGCTGGCATAAAAAGAAATCAAGCATTTTATGCACCTGCTATTGGATTTGCTGCTAAAATTGTAAAAGCTTTTAAGTTGGGAGATAAGCCAACTGGGAAAAATTTATATAATTTTCTAAGAATATTTTTTTACAGATATGTTATACAGAAAACAGATTATTTAAATGCCAAAGGGAACTTAAATGAAACAATCAAAAATATTTTAGCTGAAGATCTTAAAGAAATTTTGCCATTTATTGATGAACGAGTAAAAATAATTTGGGGTAGAAAAGATAAAATTACACCACTGAGCGATGCTTATTTAATGCAGGAAAAAATTCCAAATTCAGAATTGCATATTTTAGAGCAAACAGGGCACATGCCATACCTTGATTGCCCAAATGAACTAGCAGAATCAATTTTAGAATTTATTAAATATTAATATGTCAATTTATAAATTTTTAATTTTTTTGTGGATAGTAGTTTCTGTAAAACAGATTTTGTTTTGGGTTTATTTGTGGCAATTAAAAGAATATCATATTCCAAGATTTATTGATCATTTCCGAACAGCCAAAGGAAAAGAATTGCTTTTTAACAAGTTGCGCATTGCAAAAATAATTTTATTATTTAGTCCAGGTTTTGTATATTATTATTTTACAGAATATATGGATTATTTTGCTGTTTTATTTTTATATTTATTATTTTCAATTTATTTAGTAGAAGATATCTTATTTACCAAACAAATTTTAAGAAAATCTGCCAAGAAGCCAAAATTTACTAAGAAATCAGCATTTTTAGTTTTGGTTTGCTTGATATTTATAGCCCTGTTCTTGGTTGTAGTTGAAAGTATGGTAGATTTATTAATTTTAGATATTATTTTACCAATTATAATTTCAGGAATTGTTTTGTGTTTTCAACCATTTGTAGTTTGGGTCAGAAAGGGGATTTTGACAAAAGCCGGGAAAATTATTTTGCAAAATTCAAATCTCAAAGTGATTGGAATTACGGGTAGCTATGGCAAAACCACCACTAAAGAATTTTTGGCAACAATTTTGGCTAGCAAATTTAAAGTGCTGGCAACTCAAGAACATAAAAATTCAGAAATGGGGATTGCTCAGACTATTTTAAATGATTTAAAACTTGAACATGAATTTTTTATTGTAGAAATGGGAGCTTATAAAAAGGGAGGAATAAAATTATTGTGTGATATGGTGCATCCTGAAATTGGAATTGTAACAGGTGTAACTGTGCAACATTTGAGCTTATTTGGTAATTTAGATAATTTACTTTCAGCAGAAGGTGGTAGGGAATTAAAAAGTGCATTACCTTTGCATGGATTTATGGTGGTAAATGGTGAAAATAAATATTGCATTGATTTGTATAAAAAGATAAATATCAAAAAGCTAATTTACACAGAAGAGGGTAATAAAATTGATTCAGATATTTTTGCTAAAGAAATAGAAGTTACTAAAGATAAACTTTCTTTTGTAGCTATAACTAGAGATAAGCAAATGGCTCATTTTGAAGTAAATATTTTAGGTAAGCATAATTTACAAAATTTATTAGGTGCTATTTTGACAGCTAAAAAACTTGGAATGAGTTTGGAAGATATTTCACAAGCTTGTAGAGATATAAAACCAGAACAAGCTGGGGTTACAGCAAAAATTGGAATAAATAATATAAATATTATTGATTCATCTTATTCATCTAATCCTGATGGGGCTTTGGCAGATTTAGAGACTTTAAAATTATTTTCTGGTAAAAAAATTGTGGTAATGTCTTGTTTAATAGAATTGGGTAAACAATCAGCGCAAGAACATTATAAAATTGGAAGGAGAATTGGGGAAGTTTGTAATTTAGCAATAATTACAACTAAAGATAAATTTGAAGAAATAAAAAAAGGAGCTGTTGATGGTGGAATGGAAGCAAGAAATATTTTATTTATAGAAAATCCCCAAGAAATTTTTCACAAAATCACAACATTTTGCATAGATGGTGACACAGTTTTGCTCGAAGGTCGGGTTCCAGATAAATTAATAAAATTATTAAATGAAAAATAAGTTTAAGCTCGCCTTGCAGCGAAGCAGGCCAATTTCAATATCACTAAGCCCGAATGTAGAAAAGGATGATGTTTTACTTGCTTTGAATTTGCTTATAAGGCCTTGGAAATGGAAGAAGGGAAAAGAAATTAAAATATTAGAAAATGAATTTGCTAATTATCTTGGAGTAAAATATGCAGTTTCTTTTAATTCAGGAAGATCTGCTTTGTTTGCAATTCTGAAAGCCTTAGAATTACCAGAAAAAAGTAATATTTTTTTCCAAGCTTTTACATGCAATGCTTCAATAAATCCAGCTTTGTGGCTTAAGTTAAATCCTATTTATGTTGATTGTAATCAAGAAAATTTTAACATAGATATTGATGATTTGAAAAAGAATATTCAAAATAATCCTGAAGCTAAAATATTAATTATTCAACATACTTTTGGAACTCCTGCAAACATGAAAGAAATTTTGAAAGTTGCAGAAGAAAATAATTTGATTTTAATAGAAGATTGCGCACATGCTTTAGGTGCGCAGTATTATGGGAAAATGCTTGGAACTTTTGGTAAAGCTGGGTTTTTTAGTTTCTCTAGAGATAAAGTTATTTCCTGTGTTTATGGTGGTATGGCAGTGACAAATGACCCTTCACTTGCAAAAAAACTTTTACAACTTCAGGGTAAATTCAGACAGCCTGGTACATTTTGGATTTTGCAACAATTATTACATCCAATTTTATTGTATTTTATAATTTTGCCTATTTATATTTTTTTTAATTTAGGAAAATTATTTTTGATTTTTACTCAAATATTACATATTTTATCAAAAGCTGTAAGTTATGAAGAAAAGCAAGGTAAAATGCCAAATTATTTTCCAAAAGCTTTGCCAAATGCTTTGGCAATTTCAGCCTTAAATCAATTTTCAAAGTTAGACAAATTTTATATTCACAGGAAAAAATTATTTGATTATTATTTAGAAAATTTAAAAAACACAGATTTTGTTTTACCAGAAGTTTCGCGGGAATACAAACCAAGTTATTTAAGATTTACCATAAGACACCCAGATGCTCACAAGATAATTTATAATGCCTGGCACGGAGAAAATATTTTGCTTGGGGATTGGTATACAACTGTAATTGCTCCATTTGATACAAACTTAGATAAGATGCATTATAAAGAAGGGAGTTGTTTAAATGCTGAGATTTTGGCAGAAACAACATTAAATTTACCTACACATATAAATATTAAAATTGAAGATGCTGAACGTATAGTAAATTTTTTAAAACAATGGAAATAAAAGAAATAATACAAAAAAATATTTGGGAGGATTTTCTTTCGCAATGCCAAGAAAAAACTTTTTTGGATTCTTGGGATTGGATAGAATTTAATGAGAAAATGGGTAGAAAAAGTTGGAGGTTTGGAATTTTTGAACAAGACAAATTAATTGCAGTGTTTTTAGTTTCAAAGATTGGCGCTAAAAGAAGTACGTTTTTGTTTGTACCTCATGGGCCAGTGGTTTTAGATGATAAATCACAAATTATAAATTATAAATCACAAATTATTGAATTATTAGTTAATAAACTTAAAGAAATCGCTAGCCAAGAGAGTGCGAGCTTTATTAGAATTTCTCCAATTTGGGAGAGAACAAAAGAAAACTCAGATATTTTTAAGAAATTAGGCTTTAGATTATCTCCAATCCATATGCACCCAGAAGTAACTTGGGAGTTAGATATTAGTAAATCAGAAGAAGAAATTTTGAAAAATATGCGCAAAACTACTAGATATCTAATTCGACAAGCAGAGAAAAACAAAGATATAGAAATTATAAAATCAGAGAATCTTGATGATTTAAAATATTTTGATTATGTGTATAAAGAAACAGGTAAAAGACAAAAGTTTGTTGTTTACAAGGAAGAATATATTAGAAATGAATTCTTGACTTTTGTAAAAGATAAAGAGATTTGTTTATTTTTGGGTAAATATAAAGGCAGAGTTGCTGTTGCTGCATTGTTTGTTTTTTGGCAAAATGGTTGCTTCTATCATCATTCGGGATCTCTGCCAGAATATAATAAATTCCCCGTATCTTATTTGCTTCAATGGGAGGCAATTAAAGAAGCAAAAAAAAGGGGGTGTAATATTTATAATTTTTGGGGAATTGCTACAGATATTAAAGATTATGATGATGTAAAAAAGTCAAAACATCCTTGGGCGGGACTTTCTCTTTTTAAGATGGGTTTTGGGGGGGAGAAGAAGGAATATGTAAAAACTCAAGATTATGTTATTTCTTGGAAATATTGGATAAATTATTTAATTGAAGTTGCTCGTAAATTTAAAAGAGGTTTATAAAGCTTGCCAAATCAAATTTTTCTGCGCGCCACGGCCTCTCTACGGGGCACCCGCGTGCTCGAAAAATTTATTTGGCTCGCTTTCTTGATAATTGTCATATAGAAAGCATCACGTAAAATCTAAAATAAAGAAATTAAAGCCGAAAAAATCTATTTTAAAAAATAAGTGGTTTTGGTATATAGCTTTAATTGTGATATTGTTTTTTGCAATTTCATATTTTTTATTATTTGCAAAATTTTTTAGTATAAATAATATTAATATTTCTGGAAATAAAGATATATCTACTGAAGATATTTTTAAAATATCAAATAATAAAGTTAATAAGAAACTTTTTTCTTTAGGAAGTTGGCAAGTTATTTCAAGAAGTTTTTTTCTAACAAATCCAAATTATATTAAAGAAGAAATTGTTAATCAATTTCCTAAAGTAAATGAGATATTGGTTCAAAAAAAAATGTTTCAAACTTTGGAGATAGAAATTAAGGAGAGAGAGGCAAAAGCTATTTTTTGTAATAATCAGTTAAATAAAGATTGTTATTTTGTAGATAAAAGTGGAATTGCTTTTGATTTTTTGGAAACTTTACCAACAGGATTTTTTATAATAAGAGATGATAAAGAGGCTGTAGCTGGAAAAGAGATTGTTAATCAAAATATAATTGATGGTATTTTAAAGGCAAAACAAATATTAAAAGATAATTATAATATAGACATTGAAGATGTTTTAATTACAACCCCACTTAGATTAAATATCAAAACCTCAGAAAATTGGCAGGTTTATTTAACAACTGATTCTGATTTAGATACACAAATTACAAAACTGGATTTGTTGTTAAAGGAAGAGATTACAGAATCAGTTCGTAAAAAATTGCAGTATATCGATTTACGCTTTAAAGACAGAGCGTATTATAAGTAGGTTGTAGTTTGTAGGTTGTAGTGAGTAGCCGTCATTGCGAGGAAGTTGCAACTGACGAAGCAATCTCAAAGGTTGTTTTGTAATCAGCAGCTGGGATTGCTTCGGGTATTGCCATACCCTCGCAATGATAATTAAAATCGTGCAAGAGAAAAGCCCGTGTCCTTGTTAGAACGCGGGCTTTTTGCATTTCTGCACTGAATCAATTGCCTTCCGTGGCAATGATCCCTACTTTTTCTCGTACTTTGCTAAGAGCGTGTCCATACGCTCTTTGGCCGGGCCAAATTGTTTTTTGAGGTCAACGTACTCGTCGTACGTGACCTCGGAAATACTGCCGTCAGCGTTATGGAACCCCTGAACGGCAAATGGCCAGTTAATGCAGGAGATTTTCCCCTGCGCCTCGCACAGCTCCCAGACTTCCTTGCCGGGACTTTTTTTTCGGTCCAGACGGAACAAAATGTCCGTTGACACCGAGTCGAAACTGTCAATTTTGCGGTCCATGATCGGCGTCGGGTCGAGCACGAAGCTCAGTGCCGACGAGTACCTGTGTTGGTACTCAAGCTCAAGTTTTTCGAGGCGCTTTTTGTAAGACTCGTACTCGCCTTGCCCAAACTTGGGCTGAGCGAGATTGAACACTACCCATGCCGTGTCACGGTCCACCTGGCGGTCGTATTCGCAGACCTGCGATTCGAACCGCCACTGGGCGAATGAGCGGTATGCCCATTTCCCAGGAAAGAAAACGATTCCCATCAACCCAGCGATCAGAATGGCTTGGAAAAAACGTGCCTTCATTGAAAGTCTCCCGTGTAAAGGTGCTTGGGCAGGGGACAACGTCCCCATTCACCCATATATTAATTATAGCATAATTAAGCAAGCTTGTCAAGGGATTGTGAGCAGAATAAAATAATGATATAAAAAAGAATAAATGAGTTGAAAGTTTATCAAGTTTTTAAAGTTTATCAAGTCGACTTTATAACTTGTAACTTTATAACTTGATAAACCTATTTATGAAGCAAGTAGTTATAATATTTGGCCCTCCTGGGGCGGGTAAGGGTGTGCAATCAGAATTATTAGCTGAGAAATTAAGTTATTATCATTTAGAATCTAGTAAGGTTCTTGAAAATTGTTTTAAAAAAGAATCTCCTGATAAAACTTTTGAAATTGATGGACAGATATTTAAAGTAGCAGATCAGCAAAAACTTTGGGAGACTGGCATTTTAGTTGATCCACCTTTTATAGTGGAATTAATGAAAGAAAGAATTGCTGAAATACATAATCAAGATGAAGAAAGCTTAATTTTATCTGGCTCTCCGAGAACTCTTTATGAAGCTGAGAGAATAATTCCTGTTTTAGAAGGATTTTATGGAAAAGAAAATATTAAAGTAATATTTTTGGAGATTTCTGCAGAAACTACTTTGTGGAGAAATTCTAAAAGAAAAATTTGTGAGCTTATGCGACATTCAATTTTATTTAATAATGAAACTGAAAATCTTACAATTTGCCCACTTGATGGATCTATACTTAAGAAGAGAGAAAAACTTGATGATCCAGAAACTATAAAAGTTCGTTTGAAAGAATATGCAGAAAGAACTTTCCCTATGCTTGAATATTTAGAGAATCAGGGTGTAAAAGTTCATAAGCTTAATGGAGAAAAAACCATTGCTGAAGTTCATGCAGAAGTGATGAAGGTGGTAGTAAGTTAATTTTATGATAAGCATAAAAACCCAAGAGGAAATTGAAATAATGGCTGAAGGTGGCAGAATTTTAGCAAATGCTTTAAAACAATTAAAAGTTAAGGCAGTAGCTGGAGTTACCACTAGGGAGCTTGATAAGTTTGCCGAAAACTATATTTTAAGTTGCGGGGCATTACCAGCTTTTAAAGGATATTCAGGGTTTCCTAATGCTTTGTGCGCTTCTGTAAATGAAGTAATTGTTCATGGAGTTCCAAGTGATTATGCTTTAAAAGAAGGAGATATTGTAAAATTGGATTTAGGGGTTTTGTATAAAGGTTTTAATACAGATTCTGCTATTACAGTTTTAATCGGGCAAAGTTCTTTTGAGAAGCAAAGATTATTTAAGGCAACTCAAAAAGCCTTAAGATTAGGTATTAAGAAAGTAAAACCTGGAAATACAACTGGAGATATTGGAAATACTATTGAAAGATTTGCTACAGATCAAAATTTTGGCATTGTAAGAGAATTAACTGGCCATGGAATTGGCAGAAAAGTTCATGAAGAACCAGAAGTTTTAAATTATGGTAAAAGGGGGACTGGGGTGAAGTTAGTTGAGGGTATGGTAATTTGCATTGAGCCAATGTTAACTTTGGGGGATTGTAAAATAAAAAAAGCCAATGATGGTTTTGGTTATCAAACAAAAGATGGTTCTGTCTCAGCCCATTTTGAACATACAATTGTAATTACCAAAAATGGAGCCCGCATCTTGACTGAAATTTAGTTTGGGTGTAATAATATATTTAGTACAGATGCTTATTGTGAGCATTTTTTGTTTCTCGCGACTCAACAGAAAAGGGGCACTCAGATGCCGGAATTGGTTTCTCAACAAAAGGACGATGTCCTGGTTGTTCAGTTCACTTCCCAGAAGATTTTGTCCGATGTGTTTATTACCCAGATCGGCCGAGAGTTGCTGGAGTTGGTCGACGAGTCGAAGGGCAAAATGTTGCTTGACTTTCAGGGTATAACGTTCATGTCGGCGGCCATGTTTGGCAAGATCGTCCTGGTCAAAAAGAAGTGCGATGTGGGCAAAACGCAATTGAAGCTTTGCAACCTTGCTCCTTCTGTTGATGAGGTATTCGCGATTATTTGGAACAATCGGCACAGGGATTTCTTAGGCATTTATGATTCCGTTGAGGAGGCACTCAAGGCTTTCAAAAAACCGAAATAGTTTAATTGATAGCGATTTCGTCTCGGTCCGGTTCTGTTGTTCAATGTGGTGGCTCACTTCCGGGCGCCACTTTTTTTGTTGTAATTTTTTCTTGGTTTGTGGTAAAATTAATTATAATTAGCGTCTAGAGTATAGCTTCTAGGGTTTAGTCATTTTTTACTAAACGCTAGACGCTAAACGCTAAACCTTTATGAAATCAATAATTATTGCAAATTGGAAATGCAATCCAAATAGTTTAAAAGAAGCAAAAAAATTATTTAGTGAAGTTAATAAAAAAGCCAAAGCTAAAAATACAGATGTAGTAGTTTGTGCACCTTTTGTTTACTTAGGTTTACTTAAAGGTAAAAATTTAGGAGCTCAGAATGTTTGTTTTGAGGAAAAAGGAGCTTTTACGGGCGAGGTTTCAACTTTGATGCTTAAAGATTTGGGAGTTGAATATGTTATAATTGGACACTCAGAAAGAAGAAAATATTTTAATGAAAACAATTTAGATATTAATAAGAAAATTAAAATTTTATTAGAAGCAAAATTAAAACCAATTTTATGTATAGGTGAAACTAAGCAAGAATTTGAGGCGCACTTAAAGCCCGAAGTAATTGAAACTCAACTTACAGAAGCTTTAAAAGATATAAAGAAAGAAGATGTTAAAAATGTAATTATTGTATATGAGCCAGTTTGGGCAATCAGTAGTAATGGAGGTGAAAATTGTTCTGTAGATGAGACAATGACATCAGTTGTTTTTATTAGAAAAATTATTTCAGAATTATATAATAGAGATACATCAGATATTGTTAAGGTGCTTTATGGGGGAAGTGTAAATAGTTTTAATTCTGCAGATTATATTAAGAACGCAAGAGTTGATGGTCTTTTAGTTGGCGCGTCTTCGCTTGATCTTGAAGAATTTTCATTGATTGTGAAGTCTGTTGAATAATAAAAAATAAAATAAATTGTTATAAAAAAACGTATAATAGATACAATGCAACAAAGCCCAACTATTTTAGAAGGGCTAAGGTATTTGTTAGGGGATTTTGCGCTCATTTCGCAAAAAGTAAGAAGCTGTGTCTATAATAGGAATACAGCTTTTTGCTTGCAGTAGATTAAATTTGCATAGATAAAATTTTTGGTGTAAAATAACTTAATATATTAAAATCATGAAGTCACAAGATCTTAGACAAAAATATTTAGATTTTTTTAAGAAAAATGGGCATGCAATAATTCCCAGCGCTTCTTTAATTCCAGAAAATGATCCAACTGTGCTTTTTACCACAGCTGGTATGCATCCTTTGGTTCCATATTTACTTGGTGGAGATCATCCAGAAGGCAAAAGGTTAGTTGATATTCAAAAGTGTATAAGAACTGGTGACATAGATGATGTGGGAGATGACACACATTTAACATTTTTTGAAATGATGGGGAACTGGTCTTTGGGAGATTATTGGAAAGATGATGCTATAAAATGGAGTTTTGAATTTTTGACAAAGGAATTAAATATTCCACTTGAGAGGTTGGCAGTAACTTGTTTTGTTGGAGATAATGATGCAGAAAAAGATGAGGAGTCGGCAAAAATTTGGGAAAACTTGGGAATAAAAAAAGAAAGAATTGCATTTCTGTCAAAAACTGATAATTGGTGGGGACCTGCTGGCAAAACTGGTCCTTGTGGCCCAGATACAGAAATATTTTATTGGAAATTAAATAGCGAAAAAGCCCCGAAAATTTTTGATGCAAAAAATAAAAACTGGGTAGAGATTTGGAATAATGTTTTTATGCAGTATATTAAGGATGAAAATGGAAAATATAATTTAGCTAAACAAAAAAATGTTGATACTGGAATGGGCCTTGAAAGAACCTGTGCTTTGCTTAATGGAAAAGAAAATGCTTATGAAACAGATTTATTTTTAAATATAATTAATAAAATAGAAGAACTGTCTGGTAGGGAGTATAAAGATAATATTAAATCTTTTAGAATAATAGCCGATCACTTAAAAGCTGTTACATTTATAGTGGGAGATAACAGGGGCGTGCCCCCAAGTAATTTAGGGCAAGGATATATTGTAAGGCGTTTGATTCGTAGAGCTATAAGATTTGGCAGACAATTAGGAATTAAGCAAAATTTATGGACTAAAGAAATTGCTTTAGTAATAATAAATGACTATAAAAAATATTATCCCGAACTTGAAGTTAATCAAGATTTTATTATGCGACAACTTGATACTGAAGAGGAAAAATTTTCTAAAACTTTAGATGCAGGATTAAAGCAATTTGAGTGTTTAGATTGCAAAGATGGCATCACGGGCAAAGATGCATTTTTGCTTTATCAAACTTATGGTTTTCCAATTGAAATGACCGAGGAATTGGCTAGAGAAAAAGGATTAAAAATTGACATGGATGAATTTAAAAAAGAATCAGAGAAGCACCAAGAGCTTTCAAGAACCGCAAGTGCTGGAACATTTAAGGGTGGATTAGCAGATAACAGTGAGGCAACCACAAAGTTGCACACATCTGCACATTTGATGCTTGCTGGCCTTAGGAAATTTTTGCAAGATAGTGTCTCTCAAAAAGGAAGTAATATCACTGCAGAAAGAGTGAGATTTGATTTTGCGTGGAAAGAGAAAATGACTCCAGAACAAATTAAGCAAGTGGAAGATTTTGTAAACCAAGCAATCGCCAAAGACTTGCCGGTAATTTGCAAGGAAATGAGTTTAGATGAAGCAAAAGAAATAAATGCCACAGGAGTTTTTGAACATAAATATGGCGAAAGAGTAAAAGTATATTTTATTGGAGAGGGCGAGCAAAACATAAGCAAAGAAATTTGCGGAGGTCCTCATGTAGAGAGGACGGGAGCTATGGGTAAATTTAAAATTCAAAAAGAAGAATCATCTTCTGCAGGAGTTAGAAGAATTAAAGCAACTCTTGAATAATTTTTAAAATATGCAAGAAATTTTTTATCCAAGAAATGAGGCCCAGGATTTGGAGTCAGAAAATAGTAGAGAAATAAAATTTTCCAATTCTATTGGGTTTGCAGAGGTTGATGGTAATCTAATGATCTTTAAAAGAAAAGATCTTATGATTAGTGAAGAGGATGTATCTACTAGAGGCATTTTAAGTACTGGGGATAAAATAGATAATTTTTTAATTCCAAAGTTGCTGAAAGGTTTGCCTCAGCAAATGCATGATCTTGACAGAGAAATGACAGATGAAAGACGAGTCGCTGTAGAAAATTTAAGAAGCGGCAAACCTCAATTTATATCCATAGAAACATCTGAGGCAAATGAATTCTTTTTGAAAATTATTAAAAAATTCGGACAAGATTGCGTGCCTGGTGTTATAATTGTTCCACAGACAAAAGATGTTGTAAATTATATATCTGCTTTTAGAGATGGAGGTGGAGGGTTGAAGCGGTTAATCGGTGGTGATAATAAAGGGAATGAATTTGTAAAATCTTTGAACTTATTAGTACCAACGATTTCTAGTATTGAAATTGATGAAAACGAATCAGTATATGCTGTTGAATTTATCACAGATGGAGAGCAGCCTAGAAAAATAACAAGGGAAGAGATGGAGGATTGGCTGGCTAGAGTAAGGGAAAGCAGGATTGTATTTGCACTTGATGTTGGCTCAAACGATCCTACTTTGGATAATTTTATTAGAAAAAACAATAGCTTGTATTGGATTGATGGTGATATAGTAGAAAGTCATATAGCAAAAGATGATATAGAGTTATCTGAATCTATAGAGAAAATGAGAAAAATATTATCTAATTTTTTAGAAAAATAAAAATTATTTTTAATCAATCTTATGGCACAAAAAATTTACGATATTATGCCTCCAAAGGAGGAGCCAAAATTTATTGCTAAACCAGAGAAAAATTCTGGGGTTTTAGCAGTGAAAGTCAAAAAAGAACCAAAATCCGTTATTACTTCTAATTTGAATCAAGATAATAATATTAGTGAATCTGAGTTTGAAATTATAAAAAAAGCTGAAAATAAAAGTCAGTTATTTACAGAAACCACAAAAGAGTCACATGATTCGTTGCAGGTAAGTAATAATGAAATTAGAGATAATAATAGTAATTCTAAAAAGATAAAATTAAACTTTTTATTTAAAAAATTATTATTAATTTCTTGTGGAGTTTTTGTGGTTGTGCTTGTTGGATATTTATATTTTAATTTACAAAAAGCAGAAATTGTAATTTGGCCTAAAACAGAAACGCAAAGCTTTAGTGCTAAAATTATAGCAAATAATTCTACTTCTCAGATTGATATTGATAATAAAAAAATCCCAGCTGAGATATTTACAGTCGAAAAAGATTTATGGCAAGATTTTGCGTCTACTGGATCTGGACAAAATTCTGGTAAAGCTTCTGGAACAATAAAAATTTATAATAAATTAAATCCACCATCTTCTTTTACTTTAAAATCTGGAACACATTTTCTATCAGATTCGGGGAAATATTTTGTAACATCTGAAAAAGTTACTATACCTGCTGGTACTTTAAAAAATGGCAAAATAACCCCAGGTTCTATTGCGGTCAAGGTAATAGCAGAGGATTTTGGAAAAGATTATAATATAGAGGCTTCAAAATTTTCTATTCCTAAATTAGTTGGTACAAATTATTATTATAGCATTTATGCAGAATCAACTAATTCTATGACAGGTGGTTTTTTATCAGATGTGAAAAAGGTTACAGAACAAGATTTGGCTAATGCTAAAAAAGAACTTTCAGATAAAGTTCTCGCTGAAGCTGAAGCAACTTTAAGGCAGAAAATTTCATCTGATTATGTGTTGTTTGATAATGCTATTTTAAAGAAGATAACTGAAACATTTTCTCCCGTAAAAGTTGGGGCAGTTGTTGATAATTTTAGTTATCAAGTTAAAGTGAAAGCAGATGCTTTAGTTTTTAAAAGGCAAGATATAGAAAAATTTACTAAAGATAATATCACCTCCCAATCTCCTGGTAAAAGTATATTAGAAAAAAGTTTCAAGCTTGATTTTATTCCAGAATCTGTAGATCTTAATTCTGGCAGTATGATTATTGCATTGGACAGTTCTCTAAAGACTTATCAGCCAGTTGTTATTGATGATTTGCTTGAACTTTTAACTCAAAAAAATAAACTTGAAGTAAAAGATATTATATTAAGTAGATTGCCAAATCAAGTAGAAAGATTAGATGTTTTCTTAAAGCCTTTTTGGACTCAAAAAGTCCCCAATAATAAAGATAAAATTAAAATAGAACTAAAATTTGAATAGCAACTATTGACTATTAGAAAATAATTTGCTAACATTATAAATTATATCAATGGACATAGAAAATACAAACAATAATCTAAATAATTCTCAGAGCTCAAATCAACAAAGTTCACAAAAAGCTATAAGAGTTGAAGGGAGAGTTCTAGAGGCTTTACCAAATGCCTTTTTTAAGGTATTATTGAATGACCAGAGAGAAATTATGGGATTTTTATCGGGTAAGATGAGAATGAATAAAATTACAATTCTTCCTGGAGATAAGGTAACAATTGAAATGAGTCCATATGATCAAGGGAAGGGGAGAATAGTATATCGTTTAAAATAAAAATATAAAATAATTTATAGAAATGAGAGTTAAGCCATCAGTAAAAAAAATTTGTAATGCATGTCAAACTGTTAAAAGATCAGGGAGGATTTATGTTATTTGTAAGAAAAATCCAAAACATAAACAAAGACAAGGTTAACGAGTAAAAAGTTTGTAAAGTTATAAAGTTTGTAAAGTCGAACTTGATAACATTATAAACTTTTAAACTTTATAACTTATATTATGCCAAGAATTGCAGGGGTAAATATACCAGAAAATAAAAGAACAGTAATTGCTTTGACCTATATATATGGAATAGGAAAAGTTTTGAGTGAAAAAATAATAAAAGAAGTTAAAATCGATGGAAATAAAAAAGCCAGCGAATTAAGTTCAGAAGAAATCGGTATTCTTAAAGATTATATAGAAAAAAATTATAAAATTGAAGGAGATTTAAGAAGACAAGTTATGATTAATGTAAAAAGATTGAAAGATATTGGAGCTTGGAGAGGACTTCGCCACATTAAAGGACTGCCAGTCAGAGGTCAAAGAACTAAGACTAATAATAGAACAGTAAGAGGTAATGTAAGAAAAACTATGGGTTCTGGTAGAAAACCAGCTGCATCACCAACATAAAATAAAATTATAAAATTTATGGGAAAAATTCATTTAACTAAAGAAAATCAAGAAGAGGCAATAAAAGAAACTGAAAAAGTAGAGAAAGCAGTTCAAAAGGAAACTGTAAAATCTACAACACAAAGAGCTTCTGAGGGAAAGGTTTATGTATCTTCTTCTTACAATAATACAATCATAACTCTTACAAATACAAGGGGACAGGTTTTAGCTTGGAAATCTGCTGGGTCTGTAGGGTTTAAAGGAACTAAGAAATCAACATCTTTTGCAGCTTCTAAGGTTGCTGAAACAATTGCTACTATTTGTAAAAAAATTGGAGTAGAAAAAATAAGTGTTTTGATCTCTGGTATTGGTGCTGGCAGAGAATCTAGCGTAAGAACCTTAATAAGCCAAGGTTTAAATGTAATTTCAATAAAAGATGTAACTCCTATACCTCATAATGGTTGTAGGCCAAGAAAAATTAGAAGAGTGTAAAAATAATTTAATTAATTTTATAAAGATGAATTACGATCAATGCAAATCATGTAGAAGAGCAGGACAAAAACTCTTTTTAAAAGGATCCAGATGTTTGTCTGGAAAGTGTGCTTTTGCTAGAAATAGTAATACTCCAGGGCCTGCTAGAAAGAGGAAAGGTGGTGGTATGTCTGATTATAAAAAATCATTACAAGAAAAACAAGCATTGAAAAAATGGTATGGATTATCAGAAAAACAGTTTAAAGCATATGTACAAGAAGCATTGGCGAAAATGGGTAAGGTGGAAAATATTTCTTCAGAATTAATTAAAGAATTAGAGAAAAGATTAGATAATGTAATTTTTAGATCTGGATTCGCAGACTCAAGACCTAATGCAAGACAAATGGTTTCACATGGACATTTTGTGGTCAATGGAAAGCCTGTTAATATACCTTCATATAACGTAAAGAAAGGTGATGTAATTTCTGTGAAAGAATCAAAAAGAAAGAAGAATATGTTTAAGAATGTATCAGAAATTTTGAAAAGGAAAGAAGCTCCCGTGTGGTTGTCTTTAAATAAGGAAAAGATGGAAGTAAAAACAATTGGAGATCCTGATTTATTAGAAGTAAATCCTCCAGCTGAAATATCATTAATTTTCGAATTTTATTCAAGATAATTTATAATTTAACACTAGATTTGAGAGTCAAATCATGGTGATAAAAGCTTTGGCTTTTGACTCTAGTGTTCTAAAATATTATGATTTCATTTCCTATGTCTCCAAAAGAGATTCAAAGAGGGAAAAATAAAGCAGTTTTCGAAATTGAAAGTTTGTATCCTGGTTATGGCGTCACAATTGGTAATAGTTTAAGAAGAGTTCTTTTGACATCTTTGCCTGGAGTAGCAGTAACTGAAGCTAAAATAAAAGGGGCTCCTCATGAATTTTCAGTTTTACCTGGCGTACTTGAGGATATGATAATGGTAACTTTGAATCTTAAAAAGTTAAGATTTAAGATTTTTGAAGGAGAATCACAAAAAGTTAGTTTAAAGGTAAAAGGTGATAAAGAGGTAAAAGGAAGTGATTTTGAAAAATCTCCGTTAATTGAATTGGCAAATCCTGAGACCCATATTGCAACAATTACAGATAAAAAAGGTGAATTTGAAGTTGAGATTAAAATAGAAAAAGGCATAGGTTATGAACCTAAAAATCAAAGAAAAAATAAGAAAATGGAAATTGGGACAATTGCTTTAGATGCAATTTATACTCCAATTAAAAATGTGAATTTCCAAGTTGAAAATATGAGAGTTGGAGACAGGACAGATTTTGATAAATTAAGTATTGAAATAGAAACTGACGGTACATTGACCCCAGCAGAAGCTTTCTTTGATGCTTGTGAGATATTATTAAAACATTTTAATATAATTTTTGGAGCAAAAAATCCAGATGAACCAAAATCTAGGATTTTTACACAAGACTCAGAACAAGTATCAATAGAGTCTTCTGAAGATGTAAATAAAATTGCAGTCGAAGATTTAAAGTTTTCAACAAGAACCTTGAATGCTTTGAACGAAAATAATATTAAGACAGTTGGTGGAATTTTGAAGAAATCTGAAAAGTCTTTATCTGAAATGGAGGGCATAGGAGAAACAGCTATTGCAGAAATTAAGAAAAAAATAAAAAAATTAGGATTAGAATTAAAAGCAGAATAAAAAAATGAGAAAAAGAAATTCTGGTAGAATACTATCAAGGCCAAAAAATCAAAGACAAGCATTGCTAAAATCATTAGCTACTTCGCTTTTTTTGCATGGCAAAATCAAGACAACTGAAGCTAAGGCAAAAGAATT
Organism: Candidatus Staskawiczbacteria bacterium; assembly: GCA_903854535.1. Classification (GTDB taxonomy): domain Bacteria; phylum Patescibacteriota; class Minisyncoccia; order Minisyncoccales; family Staskawiczbacteraceae; genus XYB1-FULL-32-11. The sequence goes on from CAINWR010000071.1 coordinate 27,791, forward strand.
AAGATCTTCTGCTGAAAAGTTAATTACAAGAGCTAAAAATAATACTATTGCTAATAAAAGAGTTGTGGGAAGTTTACTTTCTCCTAAGGTAACAAAGAAATTATTTGAAGAGATTGCACCAAAATATTTACAAAGAAATGGTGGTTATACAAGAATAATGAAGATTGGTCCAAGACAATCTGATGGAGCTAAAATAGTTATAATTGAACTAATTTAAATAATATGTCAGAAATAATAAAAAGAGAAAATCATCTAATTGATGCAGAAGGCAAGGTGCTTGGCAAACTTGCTGTGGAAATTGCCAATATTTTAAGAGGTAAGAACAAGCCCAACTTTGTTTTACATCATGATATGGGTGATTTTGTAACAGTAAAGAATGTTGATAAAATGAAATTTACTGGGAATAAATTTAATGATAAAATTTATCATCATTATACAGGCTATCATGGTGGATTAAAGTCAGCTACAATGAAGGAAATATCAATTAAAAAGGGTCCTTCAGAAATTTTGAGAATGGCAGTAATGGGAATGCTTTGTAAAAATAAATTAAGGGCATTACAAATAAAAAGATTAAGATTTGAGAAATAATATGGCAACAATAACAAAAAAAACAACTAAAGCGAAAAATCCTTCTGACTCAAATAAAGATAAAGAGGATGTTAAAATAGAATCAAAGATTTCTATTCCTGTTACAACAGCTGTTTTATCTGCAGATGATTTAGATGATATACCAGCTGATGCTTTTAAATTAGACAAAGAAATTCCTGGTAAACCAGATAGATATTTTGAAGCAATTGGAAGAAGAAAAACAGCAGTTGCAAGAATTAGGCTTTATACAAGAGGAGATAAAGTATTTTTAGTAAATGGCAAATCATTTACTGAATATTTTAAATTGCCTCAAGATCAGCAAACAGCGATTTCTTCAATGAATAAAATGAAGTGTTTAGATAAGTTTAAGGTTTCAGTTTTGGTAAAAGGTGGTGGAAGATCAGCTCAAGCAGAAGCTATAAGACATGGAACTGCTAGAGTATTGGTAGATTTTAATTTGAATTTTAGAAAGAGATTAAGGAAAGCAGGATATTTAACAAGGGATCCGAGAATGAGAGAAAGAAAGAAATTTGGATTGAAGCGTGCCAGAAAATCACCTCAGTGGGCAAAAAGATAATAAAGAAAAAAACGGCTTCATTTAAAAGCCGTTTTTGTTTAAACGTCATGGTTGAATTTGCATGATAAATTAGTATAATTAAGTAAAATATAGTATTATATAAAATATGATTGGAAAAAAACAACAATTAGGACAATTTTTTACAAAAAAAACATTATGGCTTTTGCCTCAGGTTTTAGATTTTATAAAAAATACTGGAGCTAAAGTTGCTTTTGATCCTTTTGCTGGAAATGGTGATATGCTTAATGCAGCAAAAGAAATTGGTTTTAAGGAAATTAAAGGATATGATATAGATCCACACTTAAATTGGGAACGAAACGATAGTTTAGCGATGATACCAAAAATCAATAATGCTATTATTATTACAAATCCTCCATATTTAACTAATTATAGCGCAAAACGAAAAGGGATCGGCGAAGAAGTAGAAAAATATTTTTCAAGTTGTTTCTATGACGATTTATATCAGCTTGCATTAGAAAAGTGTTTTTCAAACGATTTTGGAGTATTAATTATTCCTGAAACTTTTATTAACTCTAGTTTCCCAAAAAATCGTTTAGTGAGTATATCTATTTTAGAAGATAATCCATTTGAAGACACCGAAACTCCGGTTTGTGTGATTTGTTTTGATAACAAAAATAAAAATTATAAAGATATCAAGGTTTATAAAAATGAAAAATTTCTTGAAAATTTAGAATATTTTGAACAATTAAGAAAAAAACCTCAAAGAAATTTTTATATAAAATTTAATTCACCAAAAGGACAAATTGCTTTAAGAGCGGTGGACACAACAAATCCAGAGAAACCAATTTCTTTTATGAGAAGAGACATGATTGACTATGACCTTTCAAATATCAAGGAAAGCTCAAGATTAATAACACTTATTGAGATTTGTGCAGATGAAGAATCTATTGATGAAATAATTGATCGGGGGAATGATTTACTTCTTGATTTTAGAGTAAAAACTTCGGATGTACTTTTGTCACCGTTTAAAGGAAATAAAAAAAATGGAGAAAGGAGAAGAAGGCTCGATTATGCTACGGCAAGAGCAATATTAGAAGATGCATATTGTTTTGCGGGTAATAAATTAACTTTAAAATTTATATAAAATGAATAAAATTAATAATCTCGAACTTTTTGATTTTTCACTAAATAATCCAGAGCCTATTTTGGACGATTATTATTTAAAGAAAGGAAATCTGGTAATTTCTGATGATCCTAAAAAATCTACAGATTTGATGCTTAGAAATTTAGATTTAATAGAATGTATTTCGGCATATAGTTTTGCCAAAAAGAGTAATAATAAAAGCTCAATTAATGATGCCTTGGTTAGTGCGCTTGTTTTAGTGAAAAGTAAAAATATAAATTTTTCTGAATTTGTATCATTTTGGCCAATTGTTGATATCTCATATAGTTTGTTTTGCAAATTAGAAGAAGATGATCAGAAAAACATCTTAAAAGAGATAATGAATAAATATGTTGAGTTGAGGCACGGATTATATTCTAAAATAGGGTATAGTGCGACAACTTTGCAGGTTGGAAAAGATGCAAAAGCACATAAGGAGTCAGGTAATTTAGCAGTTTATAAATTATCTAAATTACTAGAAGAAAAAGGATTTTGTAACGGGGATACCGATGATGTCGGCACCTTTTTTTCTGGTAAATCTAAAAAATATTTAGTTGCTGATAAGGCCGGCAAAAAACTTTTTAAAAAAATAATTAAAGAGAAGGGAATCAAATTTAGGTGGAGCCGTGGAAAAGAAAATAAAATGCCAGATTTTCTTATTCGAGACATTGAAGATATTTATATACTCGAACATAAACATATGAAAGAGGGTGGAGGGGGTCAAAATAAACAGGTTAATGAAGTGATTGATTTTGTAAATTTTAGCTAAAGTGATGATAAGGTACATTATGTTTCATTCTTAGATGGTCTTTATTTTAATCTTTTTGCCGATGATAGATATCTAAAAAAAGGAAAAATCTTTAATCAATTGAAGGGTGTTAAAAAAGCATTATCTCAAAATAAAGGAAATTATTTTGTTAACACGGCAGGTTTCAAAAAATTAATTGATAAATAAGTATATAATTTTATGATAGAAAAAAGCAATCCTTATGGGTTGCTTTTTTGATATTACTTTGATATACTGCCTTAATCACACTTTTCAATTTGGCAAGTGTCAAATGAGTGTGTTGTTCATTTATTAGCTCAGAAAGGGTTCGCCCGGAGAGCTAGAAAGGTGGTTGGTAATGTATTCGTCCATCAACTTAGTTGATTTTGTAACTGGAAGAGCGAAAGTTACGCGAGGGGAAATCTCTACCGAGGTATGGTGTGAGATACTCCAAGAGGTATTGTGGCAAATCAAGCCTAGTTTGAAGTACTTGGATGGTTTCAAACCTCTTGCTCAGTTGCTCGATGGCAAGGAAGAGTTTATGAGCGGACATGGCAGATTTGGCATGTCGGATGATGTAGTGCCCAGTTTTAAGGGTATGGGCTTTGATGAGAGGACAAAGTTTTTCCCCTTGGCTTTGTGGCAGTATCCGAAGCAAGAGGCAAGTTGTGAAGAGAAATGTGGTGCCTTGTTGTTAGCTTTGGGAGAAAATGAGGGTAGTTTAGCTATTTTGAATCTTTCGCGCTTTAGGCAAGGCGACCACTATGCAGTGTGTGCTTGCTCTTTGGTAACCACTACTTCGGTACAAGGCATTACGAGCGTGTTAGAACCGAATGGGAAAGAGGTGAGTGGATTAATTGATAAAGGATTTGTCTATGTGTCGTGCATATTAGACAGACTCTACCTTGCCTTTTATTCCACCGTAGATAAACGGGAAAAATATTTGGTCTCCATGCGTGCAAGTTGCGACTGGTTGCAACGGGCATATCAAAGGTGTTCGGGTTAAGGTAGCGAAGAAAATTGTTATTTGACAACCAAAAACCCGCTCGTCGTTGCTCGACGAAGCGGGTTCTTTTTTTATAAAAATTATGGGAGGAGTTTGTCGGAGGATAGTAATAAACCGTCAGAAGTTAAAATATAAAGTTTTTTGTCTTGCAAATTAAAAGTAATTTGTGACTTTGAATCTAAAGAAAATTTCTCGCCAGAAGCATTTTTTGCAGGTAGGGGTAAATCTACTATATTTATATTGCCACGATTATCTATTTCAGAAATTTTTACTTGCCCTGAGCCTGTCGAAGGATCATATGCACGTATTATTAAATAATTATTATTTAACCAAAAGATATCAGAAATATTTTCATAAAATTTATTAAGTAAAATTTTATCTGTATTTTGTGGTTTGTTTAAATTATATTCATAGTTTGAGTGGTTAAGCCATATTTCATTATTGGTAGCATAAAAAATATTTTGATTATCAGGGGAAACTTTAAGGTCATTTATATTAGCCATAAAGAAGTCAAAAGAATTAGTTTGAGGATTTAGTAAAAGCAAATCATTATTCTTCAAAATAAATATCCCAAAATTATTTACAAAAATTTTATAAGAAGTTTTTTTATCTATTAAAATAGGGGTGCTAGTTAAAATTTCATTATTTTTACCAGAAAAATCAGATTTATTTAAATTACCATCTGAACTTAGCCAGATTATATTATTATCAGAAACTTTATAAGATACAACTTTTTTTAGTATAATTTTTGCTTTTTGAGTGATAGGTGCTTTAGTGTTTGTTGAAGCATTGGAAAAATATAAATCTTCTGATTTTAGTGAAAATCGTATATCATTTTCTTGTGGAAAAATATTATTTGTTTGATTTTTATCTAAGACTTCCCAGTTAATGTTATTTTTAAATAAGGTTATATTTTCTATTTTTGCAACTTCCTTTTCTTTAACTAAAATATCTTTTTGATAGCTATAATATCCTTCTTTTTTGACTAAAATATTATGTATTTCTGGTGTAAGGTTTTGCATAAAAACTGAATTTGAAAAAAAACTGCTTTTTTCTCCAAATCTTGAATCAACAATAACTTCAGTTCCTGGTTGTTCAGCTCTCACATATATTCCACCAGTTGCAATTATGCATTGATTTTTAAGGTCAACTCTATATCCTAAAGAATAGAAAATTAACCATGGTGTAATGGTGAAAAATAACAATAGGCAAATTAATAAAATTATTGATCTAGTTTGTTTTGTCATATAATTACCTACCTGCCGGCAGGAATTTATTGTTTAATAGTTTAGTTAAATATTTTTTAAATTTTAATTGTTCTTTAATGCTATTAAATGTTTCTAAAGCAATAATTTTTCCAAAAACAAAATTTGGTAAATTTCGTAAATAATCAAAATCTTTTAAATTATAAATTGTATGCATATCTTTTTGAGTGTCTGGGTTGTATCCATTTAAGTGGTTGCAATCAAAATATTTTATTATATCTTTTCTGTTATAAACATAGCCAAAATCTTTATTTAATCTTTCCATACCAGCTTTAAAATGAGCTAAATCAACACAAAAACCATCAATATTTTTTACTTTTACTTTGCCAGATACAAAATTGTCATAATTCATTTCTAAGCAAAGTTGTTTGTAAAATCCTTTCCATTTTAAAATATCATTATGCTGAAAATTTATTTCATGTATTGTAAAATATTTTGTTTTAAAATTTTTCTTTAAAAACTGCAATTCACTCTTATCCATATCATGCCTTATGTGAACTAATGGTATTGATTTGATGGGGGATTGAAGCAATGCTTGGTAAATTTTCTCTCTTTGTTCTTTTCCAAAAATTTCTAAAAACAAAACAATCTCTGTAATTTTTTTGCCGTCTAAACCTTTAAGATTATTAATCTCATTTAATTTATCTTGCCATTCTTTCTCTGTGCGCCCAGTTATAGAAACTAAGATTCTTTTATTAAAGTTAACTTTAGTCATAAGCATATATTACTAAATCTTACTCTATTTTTTGCAAAAAAAGAAGCCCTAACCCTCTAAGGGTTGATGGTATTGACAATGTCAAGAGAATATAGTATAATAGAATATATGGGTCAAAAAAGTCAAGTTTGACATAGGCTTTATTATAAGATAATATTAGTTTGAATTTACAATAAAAATATGGATAAATTTGTAATTAATGGAGGGGCAAAATTATCGGGATCTATTAGTGTGAGTGGAGCTAAAAATTCAGCTTTGAAAATTTTAGCTGCAACAATTTTATCTGATCAAAAGTGTATAATAAATAATTTCCCTTTTATAGAAGATACAAATAATGCAATAGAAATTTTAAGAAATTTAGGAGCCACTGTAGATGTAGATAAAGTAAAGAAAATGGTTATTGTAAACCCTGTAGGAATTAATAAGACTTCATTGGATTCATTATTAGTAAGAAAGCTAAGAAGTTCAATACTTTTTGCTGGTCCAATATTGGCAAAATTTGGTCAAGTTGAAATGAAGCATCCTGGAGGATGTGTTATTGGCAAAAGGCCAATTGATTTGTTTTTAGATGGCTTTGAGAAATTAGGTGCTGAAGTTGAATTTATTGATGATGGTTTTAGATTAAAAGCAAAGTTTGGAAAATTAAAAGGTACTAATATTTTCTTTCCACAAATAACAGTTACAGGAACTGAAACTATGATGATGACAGCAGTTTTAGCTGAAGGTAAAACTATTTTGAATAATTGCGCAATGGAACCAGAAATTCCAGCATTAGCTGATTATTTAAATAAATGTGGAGCTAAGATTAAAGGAGCTGGCAGTCATACAATTGAAATAGAAGGAGTGGAAAAAATTCATGGATCATATTTTGATGTAATTCCAGATAGAATAGAAGCAGGGACTTTTGTGGTTATGGGATTAGCCACTCAGAGTGAAATAAAAATTGAAAATTGTAATCCAGAACATTTGGGAGCTTTTTTGCCAATTTTACAAAAAGCTGGAGCAAGATTAGAAGTGGGAAAAGATTATATAATTACAAAACCAAGTCAAATGAAAGCTGTATCTGTAGTAACTCATGAATATCCTGGATTTGCTACTGATTTACAAAGTCCTTACACTTTACTTATGACACAAGTACAAAATCAAAGTATTGTGCATGAGGCGATTTTTGAGGGTAGATTATTTTTTACAGATCAATTAAATTCAATGGGAGCTAATATAATAATGTGTGATCCTCATAGGGTTGTAGTAAATGGACCAACAAAACTTTATGGCAAGAAATTAACAAGTCCAGATTTAAGAGCTGGTATTACAATGGTCTTAGCTGGTATGATAGCTGAAGGCACTACTACAATAGAAAATATTTATCAAATAGATAGGGGTTATGAAAATATTGAAGCAAGGCTTCAAAAATTGGGAGTAGATATAAAGCGGATTACTTCGTAATTAGTTATAAAGTTAAAAAGTTATAAAGTTTATAAAGCCGACTTTATAACATTACAAACTTTAAACTTGATAACTTCGAATGTTTAATAATAAAATTGCTATAGATTTGGGAACTTGTAATTCTATTGTGTATGTTAAAGGTAAAGGAATTGTTTTATATGAACCATCGGTGGTTGCTGTTTCTTTGAGTGAAAATAAAATCTTGGCAGTAGGAGAGCAGGCAAAAGATATGATAGGTAGAACTCCTTCAGATATAAAAGTGTATAGACCTCTTAAAGATGGTGTTATTGCAGATTATAGAGTTACTCAGGCTATGATTAGGCATTTTATAAGTAAAACTACAAGTAATTTTAAAATTTTTAAACCTGAGCTTGTAATTTCAGTTCCAGCTGGTATTACAAGCACAGAAAGAAGGGCTGTGATTGAAGCTGCGTTGTCAGCTGGAGCAAAGCAGGCTTACGTTGCCAAAGAGCCTATTTTAGCTGCTATTGGAGCTGGGGTGCCTATTAATTCTTGCTCAGGGCACATGATAGTAAATATTGGCGGAGGTACCTCTGAGGTTGCTGTAATTTCTTTAGGGGGCATTGTGGCTTGTCATTCAGCTAGAGTTGCAGGAGATAAAATTGATATTGCAATTGCTGAATACATAAGGAAAAAATATAATTTAGCCATAGGTACGCAGTCAGCAGAAGAAATTAAAATAAGAATAGGGACAGCTCTGCCACAAAAAGAGCCTAAATATTTAGAAATTCAAGGTAGAGATTTAATATTGGGATTGCCAAGGAATATTAAAATTTCAAGTAATGAAATTTGTGAAGGAATTTCCGATGTTTTAGGTGAAATTATGCAATCTGTAAAACAAGTATTAGCTCAAACTCCTCCAGAATTATCAGCTGATATTATGAATAAAGGTATTATTGTTTCAGGTGGAGGAGCTTTGTTGGCTAGAATAAATGAACTTATTGCTCAAACCACTGGCGTACCTTGTTTTGTAGCAGAAGAGCCATTATTATGTGTTGTAAAAGGCACGGGAATAGTATTAGAACACTTAGAAGAATACAAGAAAGTTGTAATGTCTAAAAAGTAGGGTTTAGGGTAAAGGGTCTAGGGTCTAGAAAAAGTCACAAAATAAATTGTGACTTTTTTTTATGCTTTACTAAAAAGATAAAAAAAGATAGAATATAGAATAAAGTAAAATTTATGATAGTAGGCCACAAAAAGCAATGGGATTATTTAAAGAGAAGCTTTAAAGAGCAACAATTAGCTCATGCTTATTTGTTTTGCGGAGAAAATCAAATTGGTAAAAAAACTTTGGCAATAGAATTTGTGAAATTATTAAATTGCCAGGATATAAATAAACCTTGTGGAAAATGTAAAAACTGTATTGACATTAGTAAAGGAAATTTTTTTGATTTTCTGCTTGTAAGATCTGGGGAGGAATCAACTAATTTTGAAGGAATGTTCTCTTATAATTCAGCTTTATCAGATTTAAAAAGTGGGGAAGTGTTAAGTGATAAAAAAGAGATTGGGATTGATCAAGCTAGAAAAGTAATAGATTTTTTAAGTAAAAGGTCTTATTTTAATGGATATAAAGCTGTAATTATTGATAATGCAGATAAATTAACCGTAGAAGCTCAAAATTGCTTACTCAAAACTTTGGAGGAGCCGAAAGGAAACACAGTTTTAATTTTAGTGACCAGTCAACAAGAAAGACTTTTGACGACTATTTTTTCAAGATGCCAGACAATTAAATTTTTTGCTAATAAAGAAATTAGAAAATTGCTAGATAATAGTGAAAAAAATAAAAAAGAAAAAGAAATTTTAGATGAATTATTAAAAGTTTTAAATGGGACTTTAGCTGAAAAATTTGCTTATACAAAGAATTTAAAAGAAGATGGTGTAAATACAAAGGAAATTTTTGAAATATTACAAAAATATTTTAGGCAATTATTACTGCAAAATACAAATTCAGATAACGCACAAAAATATTCAACAGAAAAATTAATTAAAATAATTAAAATTATAGATAGATTAATTTATGAGTTGTCTACAACAAATGCCAGCTCTAAACTAGCTTTAGAAGTTTTATTTTTAGAGTTGTAATTATTTTATCATTTTTCTTAGAGCGCAAAATTCACAATCTTTATTGTTGCAAGTTTTATCCCAAAAGCTTAAATCAAGAATTTCTTTTGCAACTTGCTTTATTTGATTATCTAAATCATCAATCATCTCTTTTGTGATTACAAAAAATTCTTTTTTATAATTTCCTTTTTCATTTGGCTGAATAAAATCAATTTCTCCAGAAATCATATTAAACTTTTTATTTTGGAAGTTATTTAAAAGTAAATTATAAAAAGTTAATTGACGCAAATAATCATCTTTCATTTTAGCTTTACCAGTCTTGTAATCTACTACATTTACATTATTATTGGAATCTAATATTTCAATTTTATCAATTTTACCATTAATAAATATATTTTCTCCAAGCTCAATACGAGATATATTTAGTTCATTTAAAATATTGTTTTTCCAGCTTTTGTGATAAAAATCATAATAGCCTTTTAAAGCAATGTTGCCTTTTTCAAGCATCTCAATGTATTCATTTTGCATAATCGGTTGTTTTTGTAGTGAGTCTTTAAAGCGACTTAGTAAATATTCTTTCTTTGGGGCTTTGTTGTTTGCTATTGCATCAAAGTAATTTTTTAGTGCATCATGTATTGCAGAACCAAAGAGCATAAATTTATTTTGTGTACCAGGAATTCTAACTAAACTATTAAAAAAGTAATTCCAAGGGCACTCTAAATAATTATTTAAAGCTGTTACTGAAAGACCATTCTTAATAAATAACTCATTTAGAAATTCCTTTTCTTTTATTGTTGGTTTTTCGTCAATTTCTTTTGTAAATTCTAAAGCTTTTTCTGTATCTTGTGATTGATACCCTGCGTATTTTAATTCATAAATTTTAACAAATTCTGGTTTTATTTCTTGAATATACATGCAGGGTAATTTGTCTTTGCCTTCTTGATTATTGACTGCATATGTAATAGTAACTTGTTTTTTTGCTCGAGTTATTGCAACATAAAATAAATTTCTTTCATCTTGATTATCATCATTTTCAAAATCTTCATCTATTTTATTTAACATAGAAAATACTTGTACTGGTAATTTTATATTTTCATGGCTTCTACGGTTTCCCCAATGCCCATCGTGGGCATTTATGATATAAACTTGATCAAATTCAAGGCCTTTTGATTTATGAGCTGTCATAAGTCTAACTCGCCCTTGAGTATAACCAAGGCCCTTGCTTTTAATTGAGATATTATGTTCGCGAATTACATCCAAGTACTCAAAGAAATCATTTAGCGTGTAATCTTTATGATTAGTAATCAGGTCTTTTACTTGATCGAAGAAAACCCCCAATTTTTCAATTTTTTCTGCAGATAATGGATCAGATAGAATTTTTGCTAGAAATCCTGAATCACGAATAATGTCTTCAAAAATCAAAATAGTATTTTTGTTATGACTTATACTTTGCTTTTTCCATAAAGATAATTTTTTATAAATTTCTTGTATTTTTTCTATTTCTTCAATTTTTGCTTCTTTTAATAATTTTTCAGATTTTATAACATCATATAAACTTAAATTTCCACGCTTAAAGCTAGAAAGTTTGTAGATATCTAGTGCTGGAATATTGAAAATATCAACATATAAGAGCTCTATAAGTTCACGATTTTGACCAAAATTATGTATTGCCCTTAGAATGATTAAAAGCTTTTTTATATCTTGATCATCGAGTATGTCTTGATCTGATTCAATTGCAAATAATATGTTAAATTTTCTTAAAAATCTCGCAATATTAAATACATCTTTGTTCTCTCTATATAAAACTGCAATTTGTTCTGGTTTATGTCCATTATCAATAAGTTTTTTTATATCTTCTGCTAGAAAATAATATTCTGCATCAGGATTAGAAAATGGCCTTATGTTTATTGGATTTTCAGGATGATTGGAGTTTGATTGTAATTTAATTGAATTTGGTTTTAAATCATATGATGCATTTAAAATAGTTTGTGTTGATCTGTAATTATGTTTTAAGGAAATTTCTTTGACGTTTTTATATAAATTCTTAAAATATAGAAAGTTTTCTAAAGATGCGCCTTGAAATCTAAAAATTGCTTGTTTTTCATCTCCTACAATAAATAAATTAGGCTTAGTATAGTAATTTGCTAGAAGTTCTAGTATTTTATTTTGTGCGCTATTAGTGTCTTGGTGTTCATCAACTAAAATATATTGATACTTCTCTTGCATTATTAATAGTAAATCATTATTTTTTTCTAAAGCTACTTTTACTTCTACTATCATATCAGAAAAATCATAAAATCTATTGACTTGCATTTCTGTCTGATATTTCTCATATACACTGATTAATTCTTTATTTCTTGCAATATTCTTTTGTAAAGCTATGTATTTGCCCTTCATTTTGCCTTTATAAGCCCCAGAGTTGTGATACAAATCTTCAATATTTTCAAAATTATATTCTTCTTGTTTTACAAGCTTTTTAAAATCTTCTGGCAAAAAGCCTTGTTGTTTTAAATCTGAAATAGCTTTTATTATTGCTGATATATAGTAATAATTATCACCCCAAGGTTTTAATGTAGCAAAATTATTTTCATCAATTATTTTTTTAATAATTTTAATTTGTTCTACATTAGAAATATTTGTAGAGCCAATTATTTTTTCAAATTCATCTGGATATTGTTTTATAATATTATTAGCAAAACCATGAAAAGTAGTAATATTTACGCGGTAAGCTATAGTGCCGATAATTTCTGATAAATTTTTACGCATAGAAGCTACAGCACTTTCAGTAAATGTTAATGCCAAAATTGCTTCTGGCGGAGTATCGGTTTTATTTAAAATATTGGCAATTCTCATAGTAAGTAAGTGCGTTTTCCCTGTGCCAGGACCTGCAACTACCATAACTGGTCCGTCAATTTCATCTACACCCATTTTTTGTTCTGGGTTTAGTTTCTTGTAAGCATTATTAAATTTTTCTCTAAAATCTATTGACATTATTATTTTATTATATTATTATTGATTCATGATTTTGCTTCGAGGGATATGGCTTAAATGTTAAGCCAACTCTTCAAACAACTCGTAGGAGATAGGAGAAGTGTCGTGACTAAAGCGCAAATGTATATTGGGATGAGTTTGGCGGTAGTGTGCTCCCTCCAGACATATTTTGGTCTCGAGAATCATTCCAGCTCGTTACTGGCGGGCGCGGTCTTTTCGGGACTGATATCCATCACCAACTTTTTTTGTGGCGTTGGCTTCTATCTGAAGTCGTGAATAGCGACCATGGCGCATTGGCGTCGGCTCGGCTCGCGGTGTGATTTTCACTGCGAGCTTTTTTATTATATAATTTTTTCGTGTAAGGTTTCATCATCTGTGTAAGGTCTCACCTTACACAATCTAATCTATGAACAATTTATCGTTTTCAGCGCGGGTTTTTCCATTTAAAATCATTTTGGAATATTCTTTATATTTTTCAACATCATCAAAAATTTCTCCAAGAACTCCCTTGTTAATTATAACAGATTCCCTTTCTTTTAGATATTCTTTATTTGTGCACCAATCATATTTGTTGGTAAAATTTAGTGCTTTATTAAAATCTATTAAACCACTTTCTTTTAAATTAGGCTCTAAAATTTGTGCAGGATTTATAATATTAACATAAAATAATAAATACTCTAATTGCTCTTGGCTCTCAGAAACAACAGATTTAAATACGCCCTCAAATAAGGCACCTTTTCGTTCATATTTTTTATTAAAATACATGGAGTATCCTGTTGTAAACTTTTGCATAAATTTTGAAACGCCACCAGGTTTTATTTCCTCTAAAATTAAATGAAAGTGATTTGGCATTAAGCAATAGGCTAAAATATTCACAAGTAAGTTTCTTTCTTTATTTTTTAAAAATTTTTTAACAGTATTAAAAGTTGTTTTTCCATAAATTCTATTAGTTTGCCATAATGCATTGAAGGTAGAATTTTCGTCATTAAATGCAAACAAGCCCAATAAAAACCTCCAACGATCATAATCGTTCATAAAAATATTCCGTTTGTCCACGCCTCTGTTAAAAATATGGATGAAATCACCAACTGCAAATTGTTTTCTATTCATTTTGATTTTGATTATGTGTAAGGTCTCACCTTACACAATCTAGGTTAAATAATTGTTTGTTGAAATTTTTGCTTATTTTTTATTTTTTCAGCAACTATTATTTTTCTGTATTTGCAAAACTCACAAGTCTTACTAGGTTCTGGAATCTGAGGAGAGTCCAAACATTTTTTTATTTCAAGAATTGCATTTTCTACCCAAGAATTATCAGCTTGGTGAGGTATTATAAGTGTAGAAAATTCTAATTTTGAATCAAATACTGGTTTATTGCGTGAGGCATTTGCAAAGAAAAAATATCCAATATTAGACACAGGGTAACCAAGATTTTTAAAAATCCATTGATAAATTTCCATTTGTCTTTTATAAGCTTTTTTATATTCATGATCTAAAGAAATAGGATACTCTGTACTTGTTGATTTGTAATCTACAATGTGAAGCTCTTTTGTGTCTTGATTTTCCCAAATATCATCTATGATCCCGCAAATATTTAAATTTGTTTCTTTATGTAAAAAAGATGCACCAATTTTATTATTATAATCATCTCGCCATATAGCAAGATGTGGATGATCAAATGGCACTGCGTTTATCCCATATTTTTCCATTAATTTATGTTGCCTACCTTGTTTGCGTAAAATATCAAATTCATTTTTAAGAAGTTGATCTACAGCAGAATTTAAAGACCAACCCGGCATATCGGGGCGTGAAATTCCAAAACGTCTGTCTAAATAAAAGCATTGAGGGCACTCTAAGAAAAATTCAATTTTTGATCTTGAGATATTATAAGTATTGGTGCTATTTGGGTCATAAATATTTTTTCTTCTTTTTGCCATAATGTTAATTTTTATTATTCATTATTATAGCTTATTTTATTATAAACAAAAAGCCTTTTTTAAAAAGCTTTTTGTTTTAAGTTTTATTTACTATTTATTGTTTTAATGTAATTACAATAATCACAGTTTGCATCAGCTTCTGGGATTTGATCTTGATTTAGGCAATTATAAATTTCATTTATTGTATTTTCTACCCATTCTGAATTTCCTGTATATGGAATTAAGGTTATATCAAATTCTAATTTTGCATCAAAAGCTTTTTTGTCAGTTTTACCATTGCAATATACAAAATATCCTGTGTTTGAGACTTTATAATTATTTTGGCGTAAAAGCCATTGATATATCTCCATTTGCCTTTTATATCCAATTTGCCAATCTTTATTTATATCAGTTATCTCTTCATTTTTTGAAGTTGACTTGTAATCTACTACAATATATTCTTCTTTTGAGTTTTGCCAAAGGTCATCAATAGCTCCATATATTAGAAAGTTGGTTGCTTTATGTAAAAATTGAATACCAGTAAAATTGTGTCGCCACTTGTCTAAATCTTGGTGACTTGCAGGTCTTGCATCGATTCCATATTTTTCTATTAATGGATGTTTCGTATTATTTGCTCTATGAATATCAAATTCAAGTTTTAATAAATGATCCACAGCTGAGTTTAGTGAAAAAGGGAACCCCGGAGGTCTGGAAATTCCTAATTTTCTATCATAATAGAAACATCTTTTACAGTTTAAAAATAACTCAATTTTAGATCGAGATAATTTAAATGGATTTTTTATGTTTTCACTATATAAACCCTTGGTTCTTTGTGGATTATAATAATCTGACATGCGGTTTTATTTAATTCCTAATTTGCTTTTTGCTCTAAAAATAATATCATCTATTTGCATATCTGATTTTACAATATAATCAGAATTTCCTATTTCTATAGCTTTGCTTATGTGTCCTGGGTCTCCAAAATTGGTAAGAAATATTACTGGAGTAGCGATGCCAGATTCTCTTATTTTTTTATCATTGATATGCCGTCTAATTTTGGCATTAAAATATCAGCTAAAATAAGATCTGGTTTTTCTTGTTGAGCTAAGGCTAGCCCTTGTTCTCCGTTATCAGCAACAACTATAAGGAAACCTGCGTCTTTAAAGCTTTCAGCTAATAATGAAGAGAGGTCTTTTTCATCTTCTGCAATTA
>CAINWR010000072.1 GCA_903854535.1 Candidatus Staskawiczbacteria bacterium
CACACTCAGTTGATGGGTATAGACATAAAATTTAATCTCTTTAGCTTGGTGGTAAATCAACACAGTTCAATCTAGTTTCTCCGATTATATCTTCATCATCGCCATTTACGCAGTATGAGAAACACGTATGAAGTTGAGCTTGTCTCTTTAAGAAGCTAATGTAGGGATAATTGACATTATTAGCAATATAGGCTTTGCACTTTTCATATTGCTCCAATCCGCTTTGTCCTTGTGTGATATCTGGTCTCTTATATCTGTAGAAGCTGTTGTATTTTATTCCGTTATAGCGAAAGTGTATATCGCTAACTTCCTGGCATTCTATTTCGGGGAAGAACCCTTAATTACATCCTGAATAACAATCAATTCTATAAATTATTAGAAATATGAAAATAATATTTTTAGGAGTAGGCGAAGCTTTTGATGAAAATTTACCAAACAATTCGCAAATTGTAATTTCAGAAAAAAACAAATTTGTTGGTAGATTGTGGTTTTAATATTCCACAACAACTTTGGAAATTTAATCCAGATCGAAATTTTTTGGATGCAATTTATATTAGCCATCAACACGCTGACCATTTTTTTGGCTTACCTGCAGTTTTTTTAAGAATGTGGGAGGGTGGCAGGAAAAGAGATTTAACAGTTATTTGCCAAAGAGGTTTAATGGATTCATTTTCTAATTTTATGGAAGCTGCATATAAAGATTTTGTTAAAAAATTTGATTACAAAATAAATTTAATTGAATCACAAGAAGGAAAAGAAATTGATTTTAATGATTTAAAACTTTCTTTTTCAAAAACAGTTCACTCTGGAGAAAATTTGGCAGTAAAAATAACAGATGGCAAAAATACTTATACTTATTCTGGTGACGGCTCCCCTCAAGCTGGTATAGATTTTTATAAAAATTTAGATTTATTAATTTTGGAAACATATTTGTATGATCAAGAAAAGTTTTTCCATTCATCTATTGTTTCAGCTATAAAATTTGCTAAAGAAAATAATGCAAAATGTTTGGCTTTAACTCACATAAATAGAGATTTAAGAAAAAAAGAATTAGGCAAAATTAAGGAAGAACTAAAAAAAGAAAGCATAAAAGTAATAATTCCAGAGCCATTAGAAGAATATATCTTATAGTCACATAGCAACACGGCTTCGATTTTTCGAAGCTGTTTTTCTTTAGTTGATTTTGATTATTTATTATTTTATGTTAAATTGTTAATTGGCGGTTGGTTAATTGCTGTATTTAGTTCTTTGACAACAAGGAGGATCTATATGAAGATTTATAGAAACAAATATTTTGGTTTAAGGCATGGAAGAAGTGTTGCTAATCAGCAACATATAATTGTCAGTAGTTTAAAATATGGAATAAAAGGCGAATTTGGTCTAACAAGAGAAGGAGTAGAAGATACAAGAGATTCAATTCAAATTGCAAGAGATATTGGTTTAATAGACTCTGAAATTCACATATGCTGTTCACCATTTTCTAGGTGTTTGGAAACTGCAGAGCTGTTGCGAGAAGTTTTGCAAACAACTTCTCCGATTGCTATTGATGATAGATTGAGGGAAAGATTTTTCGGAAACTTTGAGGGAGGAGAGAGTGGGCATTATAAAACAGTTTGGGGCTTTGATCTTATCAACCCTTCACATAATGAAAATGGCGTTGAAAGTGTAATAGAAGTTCTTAATAGAATGAAAGAAGTGATCTTTGATTTAGAAAGAAAATCTGTTGATAGAAAATATGTTTTAGTATCGCACGGGGATCCTTTGCAAATATTGAGATGTTTTTTTGAAGGCATTAATCCCAAAGAACATCGAATGCAAGAGCCAATTGAAAATTCGCAAATATTTTCTTTCTGAGCACTAATCAAAAAAGGCTTCGATTTTTCGAAGCTGTTTTTTTATTTCTTTTACTAGGTAAAATTAGGTAAAATGAAGTGTGCCGAGGGAGGGACTTGAACCCTCATGATATTGCTATCGCGGGATTTTGAGTCCCGTGCGTCTGCCAGTTCCGCCACCTCGGCTTATTATTAGTAATTTAAGCATATTTTTTTGTTAATTTCAATAGCGACATTGACTTTTATTTTTTAAAATATAATATGAGTTTATGGTGGTTTTTATGGTTACCACTAAACTTACTGCAGGTCTTGCAGTTTTGTACACAAAGGACGTTACTATGGTTCTCAATGAGTATGAACGGCACGATATCACCAGTAAATGTTCAAGGGCGAACAAGGCAACAGTTCTCTTTTGGACCAATGGCGACAGAAGGATTATGTACGCGAATTTGGAGGCGTACAAAAGAACTGATTTTGTTACCCCGACTTGCTGTGTTTGCATTGATGTTGAATTGGTTAAAAACGGGGATTATCTTTATGTGTCTCCGTTCATCGATTTGGCAACGGTTTGGGGAATTAATCCTTGGGAGTTGGCAGAAATTGTTGTTAGCCTCATACCGACAACATGGTAGGATTCGCGTTTTGAGGAGGGAGGCGGGCTTGACACAGAAGCCCGCCTCTGATAACATATATATAGAAGATAAGAAATTCTGTCCGTTTGACCACGGATATTTTTTTACAAAAATAAACAGATAAACACAAATTAAAAACAGATAAACACAAATCACAGATAACCACAAATAAATCTGCGATCTGTATTATCTGTTATAAATCTGTGAAAATCAATATTTAAATGGATATAAAATCATTTCAAAGAGCTTTAGCACAAATTGCAGAAGCAAGAGGTATTACCCCAGAAAAAATCATTGAAACAATTGAAGCTGCTTTAGCTACAGCTTATAAAAAAGATTATGGAGAAAAAGGGCAAAAAATCAAAGCAAAATTTGATCCAGTTTCAGGTGGCTCAAAATTTTGGCAGATAAAGCTTGTAGTAGATGATTCAATGCTTTATACTCCAGAGGAAATAGAAGAAATGAAAGAGAAAAAGATTACTCCTGAAGATAATTATATGTTAAACCCGCCTTCGCCTGATGGCTCCGGCGAGGCGAGAAAAGTTGTGTTTAATCCAGAAAAACACATAATGATTCAAGATGCTAAAATAGATTATTCTAATATTAAAGCTGGAGAAGAAATTGAAATTCCTTTAAAGCCAGAAGAAAATTATGGTAGAATTGCAGCTCAAACTGCAAAGCAAGTTATTTTGCAAAAAATAAGAGAAGCAGAAAAAGAAACTATTGCCTCAGAATATAAATCTAAAGAAGGAGAGATTGTTTCAGGATTAATTCAAAGAATTGAAGGGCCAATTGTATATGTAGATATAGGCAAAACCTTAGGACTATTACAAAAAGACGAACAAATTCCTGGTGAATATTATAAACCAGGGCAAAGAATAAAATGTTATATCTTAAAAGTTGAAGATAGTTCAAAGGGTTCTGTAATTATGTTATCAAGAATATATCCTAAATTAGTTTCAAGGCTTTTTGAGTTAGAAGTTCCTGAAATTACTGCAGGAACTGTAGTTATAAAAGCAATTGCTCGTGAGCCAGGTTTTAGAACAAAAATGGCAGTAGCTTCTACAGAAGATGGTGTTGATCCAATAGGAAGTTGCGTGGGGCAACGTGGCACAAGAATTATGGCTGTAATCAATGAATTAGGAGGTGAAAAAATTGATGTAGTAGAATGGACTGAGAAACCAGAAAAATTTATTGCCAATTCTTTAAGTCCAGCAAAAGTTGTAAGTGTAACAGTTGAAGATAATAATTCTGCAACAGTTTTAGTTTCAGAAGATCAGTTGTCTTTAGCAATTGGTAAAGATGGTAGAAATGTAAGATTAGCTGCTAATTTAACAGGTTGGAAAATTGATATCAAGCCTGCTCCTAAAACAGAAGAAACTGAAAGTGATGTCGTCGAGGAAAAAGATGAAACCGAAAAGGATCCCGCCTCTGCTGAAAGCTCTGGCGAGGTAAAGAAAGAAAAGAAAATTAAAAAATCTAAAAAGAAAGAAGAAGCAGAAGAAAGAGAAGCTGAATAATAAAAAAATAAGAAAATCCGCTAGTATAAAAACCAGCGGATTTTTTTTGTAAAAAAAGACCGCAGGGCATGTGCCAGGCGGTACGATGGTTGTTAACCTATGAGTTTATACGTTAAATTCTCCGTTTTTTAGTGTGGAGAACTTAATGCATCTGTCGGTGAGTTCTTCCCATAACTCTAAGTCATAATTTGACAATAGCCCTAAAGATGATAAGTGTATCAAGAAATTAGTTACAATTTGCTCTCTCATATAACAATCTTTTTCAAAAATTATCGGTCGATCATTGCTGTCCGATAGTAAAGAAAAAGTTTCTATATCGAAAGGGTAATTGATTTTCTTGCCACCTATTTTCTTGGGGCCAAACACCAACCTAATTTTGCACATTACAGCTCGCCCAAAAGTTGGTACGACGTCGCCCATGTCTTCTTTTCTACCGGTCGCCTTGAATAGTGCATCAATCAGCATGGCATTTTCCTCGAGATATTCTCTCAAGATTTTTTGATTTTCTGATGTGCTGGGGATTGCAATAAATCTCACCAGAACAACAAGCCGTATTCTTGCGCGCATTTTATTTTCCTTATGCGGGGAGAGTGTAGCTAACCATACTTTACTTTTAAAATTTTAAATTGTCAAGAGTTTACCTGCAATAATTTTTGGTGTAAGATTAAAAAATAATAAAATTAAAAATCAAAAGTTAAAAGTCAAAATTTCAAGTCAAAAATCAAAAGCAAATAATTTTGAATTTTGCATTTTAAATTTTGAATTAGTTTTTATGTTTCTATTATATTCGCCAATTGTAGTGTCATTATTTGCAATTGCATTTGTACTTTTTTTGGTAGCTAAAATAAACAAAATGCCAACAGCAAAAGGTAAAGCTATTGAAATTACAAAAGCAGTTCAAGAGGGAGCCATGTCTTATTTAAAAAGACAATATAAAACAATAGGTATTGTGGCTGTTGTTTTATTCTTTGCAATTTGGATATTTTTTGGTTTTCAATCAGGTGTAGGAGTTGGGTTTGGGATGGCTCTTTCTTTTATAATTGGAGCGTTTTTATCTGGACTTTCAGGATTTGTGGGGATGTTGATTTCTACTCAAGCAAATACAAGAGTAGCAGAAGCAGCAAAAAAAGGTATGGGTATTGCATTAGATTTATCATTTAAAGGAGGTTTAGTTACGGGATTGTTGGTAGCATCTTTTGGTTTATTGGCTGTATCTGTAGTTTATTTTGCAACATCAGAGAGCTCATATGCTATGGATTATTTAGTGGCTTTGGGTTTTGGAGCTAGTTTAATTTCTGTATTTGCAAGAATTGGTGGTGGAATTTACACAAAAGCTGCAGATGTAGGAGCAGATTTAGTAGGTAAAGTAGAAAAAGGTATTCCAGAAGATGATCCAAGGAATCCTGGGGTTATAGCTGATCAAGTTGGAGATAATGTGGGAGATTGCGCTGGTATGGCTGCTGATATTTTTGAAACATATTCTGTAACTACAGTAGCTACAATGATTTTAGGGTCATTATTATATTCTGGTAAAGCAGAATTTGTATTACTTCCATTATTTATTGGAACAGTTTCAATTTTAACTTCTATTATAGGAAGCTTTTTTGTGAAATTAGGCAAATCTCAAAATATTATGGGAGCTATGTATAAAGGAGTTGCAGTTTCTATAATATTATCAGCTATTGGATTTTATCCTTTAATATCCAATACAATGGCAGGACAAGATATTTTATCATCAATGAATTTGTATTTATCTTCATTAATTGGTTTAGTTGTAGCTGCTTTAATGTTTGTAATCACAGAATATTATACTTCTAAAAAATATAGTCCAGTAAGAAGTTTAGCCAAAGCTTCAGAAACAGGTCATGCTACAAATATAATTAGAGGATTAGCTATTGGAATGCAGTCTACTGGTTATCCTGTAGTTTTAATAGCTTTAGCTACAATTGTAAGTTTTTGGCTTGCTGGTATTTATGGAGTAGCTTTAGCTGTTATGGCAATGTTATCTGTTGCAGGAATTATTGTGGGGGTAGATGCTTATGGTCCAATTACAGATAATGCTGGTGGAATTGCAGAAATGTCTGAAATGCCAGAAGAAACTAGAAAAATAACAGATGCTTTAGATTCAGTTGGAAATACCACAAAATCAGTAACTAAAGGTTATGCAATTGCTTCAGCTGGACTTGCTGCTTTAGTATTGTTCTCTGCTTATTCACAAGAAGTTGCAGATTTATCCAGAACAAAAAGTTTAGGATTTATTTTAGATGATCCAATGGTAATTGCAGGGCTTTTAATTGGAGGATTGTTGCCATACTTATTTGCTTCATTCTTAATGCAAGCAGTAGGTAAAACAGCAGGTAAAGTTGTAGAAGAAATTAGAAGACAGTTTAAGCAAATTAAAGGATTAATGGAAGGCACAGCAAGACCAGAATATGGCAAATGTGTAGATATAGTTACTAAAGCTGCTATTAAAGAAATGCTTTTACCAGCATTAATTCCAGTTATAGTTCCAGTTTTAGTTGGGTTTATTTTAGGACCACAAGCTTTGGGAGGACTTTTGATTGGTTCAATTGTTACAGGAATTTTTGTGGGTATTTCTATGACTACTGGTGGTGCTGCTTGGGATAATGCTAAAAAATATATTGAAGAAGGAAATTATGGAGGCAAAGGTAGTTTTGCTCATCAAGCTGCAGTTACGGGAGACACTGTAGGAGACCCTTACAAAGACACGGCAGGTCCAGCAATTAATCCTATGATTAAAGTGCTTAACATTGTAGCTTTGCTTATTGTGGCATTTATTGTTTAGTTTGTGTTGGTAGTGAGTATTTGTAGTTGTGATTCCCGCAAAAACGGGAAAGTCATAAATTAAAAAGCTGTTCTCAAAACAGCTTTTTGGTTGATTGTAGTTGACTAAAAGTTTTCAAAATGTAAAATAAGATAATATGTAGCTCATATTTATTTCAATATTCAAGGAGGTTTAAACATGGCAAAGAAGAGAAATGCTCGGGACGAGCAGAGGCCTCCAAAAACCGAAGAAGAACTAAATATACTTAGAGATGCTTATGAGCTGGTAGAGCCGTTGGGGATATCACCACTTCCTAATCCGGATGATATTGGTGATGAAAAACCAATGAAGCCAATAATTGTTCATTATGCAAGAAAAGGAAAGCGTTATGAAAAATAAGCTGTCTTTTTCTAGTCACTTTATGCGGAGCAGTAGCTTCGCTTTTTTATTTTTTTGGTAAATTTGAGTTTATATGATATAGTTATTTTAAAGAATTTAGTATTTATTAGCTAGTAGCTAGAATGTTTTAGCTTCAAGATGGTAAATATTATAAAAAATTATCAATGAAATTAGTTATAGTTGAATCACCTGCAAAAGGGCGCACAATTTCCAATTATTTAGGTAAAGATTATAAAGTTTTGGCCTCCATGGGCCATGTAAGAGATTTGCCAAAGTCTAAAATTGGGGTAGATGTAGATAATAATTTTGAGCCACAATACATTATACCTACTAAAGCTAAAAAAAATTTAAGCTTGCTTAAGAAAGAATCAGCTAAAGCTGATGAAACTATTTTAGCTACTGATGAAGACCGTGAAGGAGAGGCAATCTCTTGGCATTTAGCAGAAGCCTTAAAATTAAAAGATCCTAAAAGAATTGTTTTCCATGAAATTACAGAAGATGCTATACAAGAAGCAATAAAAAACCCTAGAAAAATAGATATAAATTTAGTAAATTCTCAGCAAAGCAGAAGGATTTTAGATAGACTTGTAGGATATAAGCTTTCACCATTTTTGTGGAAAAAAATATCAAGAGGTCTTTCAGCTGGCAGAGTTCAATCTGTAGCAGTAAGGCTTGTAGTAGATAAAGAAAATGAAATTAAAGCTTTTAAACCAGATGAATATTGGAAAATTGAAGCTTTACTTCAAAAAATCACAAATGATGAATCTCAAAATACAAATGGATTTTTAGCAAATTTAGTTAAGTTTGGAGATAAAAATATAGATAAATTGGAAATTAAAAATAAAGAAGAAGCAGATAATATTCTAAAAAATTTAGAAAATTCAGATTATATAATAAATAAAGTTGATAAGAAAGAGACTAAAAAAAATCCATTTGCTCCATTTACAACTAGTACTCTTCAGCAAACAGCTTCAGCAAAATTTGGATTTTCTGCAAAATTTACTATGCAGTTAGCTCAAAGGCTTTATGAAGAGGGGCATATTACTTACCATAGAACTGATTCTTTGAATTTATCTGAATCTTCTCTTGGAATTGCTCGCAAGTTTATTGTAGATAAATTTGGAGAAAATTATTATAATTTTAGGAAATTTAAAGCTAAAGGTAATGCGCAAGAAGCACATGAAGCCATAAGACCAACTAGACCATTAAGAACCCCAGAATCTCTTGTAGGAATAGATGCAAAGCAATTAAAACTTTATACTTTAATTTGGCAAAGATTTATAGCTAGCCAAATGAGTTCTGCTGTATTTGATTCAGTTTCTTTAGATATATCTTGCAATAATTATACATTTAGAGCTACTGGTCAGACATTAAAATTTGAAGGATTTCTAAAAGTTTATAAAACAAAATTTGAGGAAAATGAGCTTCCAGTTTTACAAGAAAATGAGAAACTTAATTTATTAGAAATTAAATCAACTCAGCATTTTACAGAACCTCCTGCAAGATATAATGAAGCAAGCTTAATTAAGGCTTTAGAAAAATTTGGAATTGGTAGACCATCTACTTATGCTCCAACTTTAAACACAATTCAAGTTAGAAATTATATTGCTAAAAATGAGCAAAAGAGATTTTATCCTACAGAAATGGGAATTTTAGTAAATAATGTTTTAGTAGAAAATTTTCCTGAAATTGTAGATATAGATTTTACAGCTAAAATGGAAAAAGAGCTTGATGAAGTAGCTGATGGCAAAGATACTTGGCAAAAAACTTTGAAAGATTTTTATGTGCCATTTGCAAAGAAGCTTGAAGAAAAATATGCAGAAGTTAAAAAAGAAAATACAGATATTGCTACAGATAAAGTTTGTCCAGAGTGTGCAAAGCCTATGGTAGAAAAATTGGGTAGATTTGGTAGGTTTTATGCTTGTACTGGTTTTCCAGAATGTAAATATACAGAATCTTTAGAAACAAAAGAATCAAAAGAAGTTAAAAGTTTAAATATAGATTGTCCAAAATGTGAAGGTGGACAAATTATTTTTAAAAAATCTAAACGCGGTAAAATATTTTATGGTTGTTCTATTTATCCTAAATGTGATTTTGCAGTTTGGGATAAGCCTTTTATTAATGCAGAGGGTAAATCAGAATTTTGCCCTAAATGTAAATCAATTCTTGTAGAAACAAAAAAAGGCATTATTAAATGCTCTTCTAAAGAATGCGACTTTAAGAAATAGTTTTGAACAAAAAAAGGTCGCGGCTATTGTCGCGACCACGAAAGCGGAGCGGGCTCTGTCGACCCGATGGCCTATTCGGCCTCAGAGTTGTCTGGGTTACAGAACCAAAGCTGGTCGTTTTGGATTGGGACGAACGACGTATTCTTGAGTGCGTCGCCGAAGATACGGGCGAATATGACCAATGTAAATGTGCAAGCGTCTCCAGCCAAGACAAACCCTTTGGTTTCTGGAGCGAGTCCGAAGTATCTGTTGTAGGCCTCTGCTCCTTCCTTGGTGAATCTGCCCATAAAATAGCTTCGGCTCGTTAAGAAGCCAACTGCCATGCCACTTTCCTGAATTTCCGGGATCATCATCTCTATTTTCCTTTCTGTGTGGTGTGTGAGGTGCTGTATTCTATCTTATAATTTATTTTATAAATGTCAAGGTTTTAGTTCAAAAAGTTTTTGAAGTGTGGCAAGTTGGTCTTTGAACATAATGATTTCTTCTTTAGGATTTGCAGTTTTGTCTTCAGTGGTTTTTATTTTTAATAAATCATTTTTGCTAATAAAAATTAATTCTGGCACGGCTCCTGAATGTAAATTAATATTTTGTAAATCTTTTTCTTTGATTTTGGCGTAGAAATTATAGCTTGCAGCTGGAATATTCTTACCTGCCTTGCCGGTAGGCAGGAATTCATAATTTGTGGTATCAAATAAGCTCAAATCATTGGGTAATTTGAAATTTTCTCCCAGTTCTTCTCTTGCTTCTCTTTGCATGGCTTCTTCTATACTTTCTCGTGGTTCAGTTTTTCCATTAAATGTTGGTTGGCAAACAAAAGGAAATGATTGGATTTTTTTATTATCTTTCTCTGATCTTTGTTGTAATAAAATTTTATTAGCATTAACGCCATCTTCCATTATTAGCCAAACTGCAACACTTTCAATTTTATTTTTATTCATATTTTGATATTATAAATTTATGAAGGAACTGTCAATTGAAAAACTATTGAAAAATAAGCAAAACTCAAAATTAATGCGGGAGGTTTTTGATTTTGCCAAAATTATTTATAAAGATAAATATAGAATAAATAAGGAAAATTATATAGAACATGCTTTAAGGGTAGCTTTGATATTAGATAGAATGGGTGTTGATGAGAATACTTTAATGGTAGCAATTCTTCATGATGCTATTGATGATAAACCACAATCTATTCAAGATTCAGAATTAAAAGAAATTTCAAGAAAATTTGGTTCTGAAGTAGCAGATTTGATTAAGAAAATATCTGGGTTGAGAAAAATTAGATTTTCTATAAAAGAGAACATAAGAAGCAATAAACATCTTGATAAAGAAAAAGTAGAAAACTTGAGAAAAACTTTTATAGCTTTAGCTGGAGATGTGAGAGTGCTTTTGGTTGAGCTGGTTTCAAGATTAGATAGCATGAATTATCTAGATGTTTTACCAGAAGATCAAAGGAAGATTTTTGCTTTAGAGACATTGGAAATTTTTGTGCCTATTGCAAATAGACTTGGTCTTGGGGAAATTAAAAGACTTTTAGAAGATAGGTCATTTTTCCACTTATTTAAAGAGAAATATGAGTGGTTACAAAATTCCACAAAAGAAAAATATGAAGAAAGAGAAAAATATATTAAAAAATTTATTCCAAAATTAAATAAAATTCTAAAGAAAGAAAGATTAAAGTTTGTGGAAATTAATTATAGAGCAAAATCTCAGTGGTCTACATATAGGAAGCTTTTGAAGAAAAATATGGATATTGAAAAAATCCATGATTTAGTAGCTGTAAGAATTATTACAGAAAAATTAGAAGATTGCTACAAAGCTTTGGGGATTTTGCACAAATATTATAAACCTATTTCAGGTGAAATTGATGATTATATAGCAAGACCAAAAATAAATGGTTATAGGTCTTTGCATACAAGCTTATTTTTAGATAAAGATCATATTTGCGAAATTCAGATAAGAACCAAAGAAATGCACAAAGAAGCAGAATATGGTGTGTGTGCTCATTGGAGTTATAAAGAAAAAATTGATTTAAAAAAAGATGGTAAGAAATTTGAATGGGTAAGAGAAATACCAGTATTTCTTGAAAGTTTTAAATTAAATTTTTTTAAAGATCAGGTTTTTGCATTTACTCCAAAAGGCGATGTAATTGTTTTACCTCAAGGATCTTGCCCTATTGATTTTGCTTATGCTGTGCATTCTGATATTGGGAACCATTGCGAATCAGCAAAAATTCTAGGCAAAATAGTGCCACTTTCATATGTGCTTGAAAATGCTGATATTGTAGAAATTATAACAAATAAAAATAAACAACCATCTCAAGATTGGTTGAAAATTGTTAAAACTTCTCATGCAAAAAATCATATAAAAAAAACAACTGAGAAATATCAGACAAATTTTAAAATACCACTTCCTCACTTTATTAAAAAGAAAGTTTTAGAAATTACAGAAAGGTTTCAGAAAATAAAAGAAGAAAAACAGAAAATTACAAAAGAGAATCCTAGTCGTATAATTATTGCCGGGCAAAAAGGTATGCTTGTAAATATTGCTAAATGCTGTAATCCAAAATCTAAAGATCAGGTAAAAGCATATATCACAAAACATAGAGCTATAGTGCTCCACAAAGCTTCTTGTGAAAATTTGCAAAAATTATCTGAGATTTTCCCAGAAAAAGTTATTGATGCTTTGTGGGAATAGTGCGCATTTTTTCTACAGCTTCAGATAATACTTGGCAATATAAATTTAAGCCAATTTTATTAATAGACCCAGATTGTTCTTTGCCAAGAATATTCCCTGCGCCCCTAATTTCTAAATCCTTAATTGCAATCCTATAACCTGAGCCTAATTCTTCAGCTTCTTTTAAAGCGTTAAGTCTTTCTTTGGCAAGGGTTGTTAAATTTTTATCTTCATAGAAAAGATATGCAAATCCTTGAGTAAAAGATCTTCCAACCCTTCCTCTGATTTGATATGCTTGACTCAAGCCCAATTTTGTAGCATCTTGAACTATTATAGTGTTTACTTTTGGCATATCAATTCCGTTTTCAATAATTGTTGTAGCTACTAATACATTAAGCTTCTCATTTTGGAAATCATTCATTACTTCTAATATTTTTCCTTCTGACATTTTACCATGCAAAAATCCGATTTTTGCTTTAGGTAATAAATTTTGTAATTCCTGTTTTGTTTTTTCTATTGTTTGAACTCTATTGTGTAAATAAAAAACTTGTCCTTTTCTTTTTAATTCTTCGGTAATAGCTTTTTTAACTATTTTTTGGTTGTAAGGTAAAATAAAATTTTTAACAGAAATGCGTCCTTGAGGAGGGGTTTGAATCAAACTAATACTTTTAAATGAAGACATTGCTAAATAAATTGTGCGCGGAATTGGTGTAGCTGATAAACTTAAGACATCTAAAGAAGATTTTATTTGTCTTAGTTTTTCTTTTTGTTTTACGCCAAATCTTTGTTCATCATCAATAATTAAAAGTTGTAGATTCTTAAACTCTACATCATTTGACAATATTCTATGAGTGCCAATTATAATATCAATTTTACCATCTTTAATGTCTTTGATAATTTTCTTCTGCTCTATTTTATTTTGTAATCTTGAAAGTAAAGCAATTCTTATTGGGAACTTTTCAAAGCGTTTTTTGAAATTATTATAATGTTGATTAGCTAAAATTGTAGTAGGACAAATTACTGCTGTTTGTCTATTATTAGCTACTGCTAACATTGCAGTTCTTATGGCAACTTCTGTTTTGCCAAAACCAACATCTCCACATACAATTCTATCCATAGGTTTTTTAAGAGATAAATCATTATTTATATCTTGAATTGCTTGAATTTGATCTGGAGTTTCTTGATATATAAACCCAGATTTTAAATCAGACGCCATTTCTTTATCAGGAATATATGGGGGTCTTTGCGCAGTTTCTTTTTCTGCATAAAGTTCAAGCAGTTCTTTAGCTAATTTTTCTACATCTTCTTTTATTTTCCTTTTAGTTTTTTGCCACAATAATGATGTTAATCTAGAGACTTTTGGGTCTGAAAAACCCACATATCTTGAAAGTTTTCTTTCAAGTCCAAGTGGGACATAGAGTTTATCTCCTTGCGCATATTCTAAAACATAGAACTCATTTTGAGGCTGTTGGGGATCAGAGCCTGCAAGTAGAAATTTTTCTGTGCCGTAATATTTTGCTATTCCGTGGTCTAGATGAACCAAATAATCACCTATTTTTAAATTTTTTAAATCAGAAAATATTTTCTGAGATTTTAATTTATTTTTTAAAAGATTTTTTGATTTTTCCTCATCTAAAATTTCAGTTGGTAATATTTTTATTTCTTCTAATATATTTCCCAAAAAATCTAATCTTATAGCATTTTTAAAATTTATAGGGAAAATATCTATAACTCCTCCTTTTTGGGAAAATTCTCCAGGATCTGAAATTGTAAAAACTTTTTCATATCCCATTTCATCTAATTTTCTTAGAATTTGTGAAAGATTGTAATTGTTGTTTCTCTCTAAAAATATAATATTATCTTCAAAAAAGTTTTGAGTTTTTTTAGCTTCTATAATTTTATCTATATTTTCTATAAACCAAGAAAAACCTTTTTCTAAAAAGTAGGGGGTGATGGAGGCAATTAATATATTGTTTAGATTTCTATTTAATTTATCCATTTTATGCACTATTTAATTCAATATAATTTAAAGAATACATAATGTAAAGAGAGAAGTTGGGGGTGGGTAATATTTTCAAAATAGATTTTTTAGTTTAAAAAGTTATTCACAGATTTTGAGCCTTGACTTGACTATTTGGTCGGGTATAATAATAGTATGATAACACAAAGGCAAAAACAATTATTACAGATTATTTATGATTATATTAAAGATACTGGATATCCTCCAACATTCAAAGAGTTGAGGGAAAGTTTGGGCGTTGTTTCAAATCAATCTATAATTGATCTTTTAGAGAAATTAGAGAAACAAAAATTTATTAAAAAAAGTGAAGCATCTGCAAGGGGCCTTGCAATTTTGCCTTTGGGTAACAAAATCTTAGGTCAAATGCCCTTAATCCCATTTTTAGGCAATACTACAGCAGGTTTGCCAATGGAAGCTTTGGAAATAACTGGCGAGTGGAAGCAGGTTTCTCCAGAAATTAAGGAATTGAAAAATAATGTTTTTATTTTAAAAGTTTTTGGGGATTCAATGATAAATGCTGGTATAGAAAACGAAGATATGGTTTTAGTTCAAGAACAAAAAGAATTTGTTTCAGGAGATATAGTTTTTGCTAAAATAGAAGATGGCTCAACAATCAAAAGATTTGTTAAAGTCTCTGCCTCAAAAAATAAACCCCCTTTTGCTTATCTAAAACCCGAAAATCCAAAATACAAAAATATACCAATTACAAAAGATATAGAACTTAAAGGAAAAGTAATTTCTATACTTAAGAATGGCTATTGGATGCCAATAAAATAATTAGTATAATAAAAGAATATGATTGATACTTCAAATCTAAATTAAAAATATGGTATTAGAAAAACATTACCGAGATATAAAAACACGTTTTTGTTTTCTCGACGAAACAGGTCTGTTAAGGAAAGGAACAGACAAATTTTTTGCATTAGGAATTTTAAAGTGTGGCGAACCACAACGGCTTTATAATAAAATAAGAAAAATTAGATTTAGAAATAATTATAGAGAGGAATTGAAGTGGGCTAATTTGGATAGGAAAATAAGATTTGATATTGCGAGAGAATTTTTTAATACATTTCTGGAAGAAGATGCACAGTTTAATTGTATTATTCTAAATAAAAGTGAGTTGAATTTTGAAAAATATTTTAATAATAATTTGTATAAAGTTTATAGGAATTTTTCTATAGCTTTGATAAAATTAATTGCTGGTAAAAATCCAGACGAAATTTTTATTTTACTTGCAGATGATTATTTTTCACCCGATGGCACCGATATGGAAGATAAAATAAAAAAAATTATTAATGATCATTATCAAAAATTTGTTGTTGCTGGTGTTTGTCAAATAGATTCCAAAGCATCTGATTTATTGCAGTTAACAGATTTAATTTTAGGATCTATTGTATATGACCTAAAAAAACAGAGTAATATTTTATTGAACAGTCAAAATTCATACAAAAGAAAATTTCTTAATTTTCTTTATCAAAAATTAGATATTAAAAAATCTTTTTTCTTAAATAGGTTTGGTTTTAGAACAAGAAATTATGTTTTATCAGGTAATAAAATAAGAGCCACGATTTTTGATTGCAAAAGATCTATGGTCAATAAAAAACAAGCCATGGCCCACAACGGGCGACGCTTGTTTCATTAGACACTATGAATAATAGCATCTACCTATAATACTACCATAAGTCATTTTTTCTTTCAATAGTCGTGTCAATGTTTAACCTGTGAATAACTAAAATTAGTAAAATAATAAATTTTAAGAAAGATGAATTTAAGTTTTGATTTACAACTAGCTAAAAATTATAAAAGTCCTTCTCAAAAAATAAGAGTTTTAACTGAAGACTGGGTTTATAAACAAATATATTGTCCAAATTGCGGAGAATTAAAGATTGATAAGTATGAAGATAATAGGCCAGTTGCTGACTTCTTTTGTTTAAATTGCAAAGAAGATTATGAGCTGAAAAGCAAAAAAGATTCGATGGGTTTAAAAATTCTTGATGGAGCATATCGGACAATGATAGAAAGATTGCAGGAGAACAATAACCCTAATTTTTTCTTTTTAAATTATAATAATCAAAATTTTGAAGTTTTAAATTTTTTTGTCATTCCGAAACATTTTTTTACTCCTGAAATTGTTGAAAAACGAAAGCCTTTGTCGGAAAATGCCAGAAGGGCAAATTGGATTGGTTGTAATATTTTAACATCTGGAATTCCGCAAACAGGTAAAATATTTTTTGTGAAAAATAAAATTATTGAGCCAAAAAATAAGGTTTTAGAAAATTGGCAAAAAACTTTATTCTTAAGACAAGAAAAGGAAATAACAGCGAAAGGTTGGCTTTTAGATATTATGATTTGTATTGAAAAATTAGGGAAGAAATATTTTTATCTAGACGAAGTTTATGCATTTGAAAAAGAGTTAAGTAAAAAACATCCTGATAATAGACATATAAGTGATAAAATTAGACAGCAACTACAAATCTTACGAGATAAGGGATATTTATCTTTTGTTGATAAAGGAAAATATAAATTATGTTAAAATTATGAAATTAAAAGATTTTATTAAAAAACTAGAAAATATTTTAAAAACCGAAAGGAATTCGGATAAAATTGATGTTCGTATGGCAGATGATATTCCTGTTGTTGAGCCAATTTTCAAGGATGGTACGGTTTTTATAACAGACCAAAAATAAAAAATATTCCTTTGAAAATATAGCAGAAATTTGTAATAAAAATGGTTTGACAACTATTGATTGTTTAAAAGATGAAAATATGGTTAGCGTTGAAGAATATGAAAATGGAGAACTTGGCGGGGAATGTCTTTTTGAATTTCATAGAATTAAAAATGATATTTTCAAATTAACTTGGCAAGAAGATAAAGAATATATGCCAAAAAAGTATAGATGAAAACTAAAAAAAATAATATAAATATTTTAGGTTGTCGTATGGCAACTTGAAAGAAAATAAGTAAA
>CAINWR010000073.1 GCA_903854535.1 Candidatus Staskawiczbacteria bacterium
AGCAGCTAAACTCGAGACGCCTGGCCCATTGGCGCAATAAAACATCAAAGATGATTTGAAAAATCACAAATTTAAAACGGGGCTCTAGCTTATTTTATTGTTTAAAATTTTTCCACAAACCTTCTTTTACTAAAAGATCATGAAAAGTATCTAATATAAATGGATCATTCATATTACTTGCTGTTTTAACTGCAAACGCAACACCTTTATTTTTTGCTAAGTCCAATAAATTTTTTAACTTTTCTTCGTCCCCCAAATACTGAATTTTCTTAGCTTTATTTTCAGATTCTTTTTTTAAATTATCATCTTGATTAATTAAATCTAATTCTCTTTTTATCTCATCTTTTATCATTTTCTCTTCTGGAGTAATTTCTTTTTCTACATATTCTTTTTTTTCAGTAAAATAATTTAATCGCTGACCTTCCTCTATATCAGAGAGAACTTCTTTAGCAGTTTTTTTAATCTCATTATTATCTTGATTTACCATATTTTTATTTATCATTTACTATTAAATCTAACAAAATTGTATCTTTTTTACTTGTGTCATAATCATCACCCTCTTTTTTTGATACCAGAACTTCAACTTTCAATCCTTGAGAGACTTTTGAAACTTCATAAATCTTAGAACATGATATTGGAGTAAATTCTGGTTTTAAAACATCACCACAACCATTATCTTTAGGAAGCCAAGGATTAGCTGAATAATTATTTGGTTTAAAATTTCTACCTTCAGAATCTATTATATTACCCAAATCCCAAATATTTTGCTTAGTATCTACTTTACCTTTATTTTGAGCGCCAATTTTAACTAAAATAAATTTTTCTGTAGAAGTTAAATCTTTTTGATAACTAGGGTTGTTGCTAATCGAACCACGCATTGTATTTCCATAATTTACAGCTTCTTGAAAAGTTATTTTTATATCATTAATTGTAGTTTCATATATTGCTTTTGGAACTTCTTCAATGCCAGGATCTATAGGGGGAGGAGTTGGCTTGTTGGCAGATCTTATTACAATATATGCAATAATTATAGCTACAAAACAAACAATAACTAAAGATAACATTAATCTTGCTACTTGCCCTGATTGATTTTTTAATATATTTTTTATATTCATTGATTTTTTTCTATATTATTTTTATTAATATTTAATGATGCAAAAATAACTAATATGGCTGTAGGAAGGAATGGAATCCAAATATCTATTTTAAATACAAAAGCAATTGATTCTATTAAAATTATAGGCACAATCAAGTGTAAGCTAAGCTGATACGCCTTCCAGTATTTAATTTTTAAGCCCTTTATTGATGCTAAAATCCATATAGCCAAGGCGCCAAAAAATAAATAAATTAACTTTGAAGACATTATGAATAAAACTCCCAAATAAATCAATACTGGTATTGCAGGATAAATAAATCTAGAAAATGGCTTTATTTTTTGATAAAAATTATTAATTACATCTTTGTTTATAATAAAATTAATATTTTTATCTATAACTTGAATATTAATACCATTATCTTTATAAGAAATCAAAGAGTTTTTAGTTAATAAAGCAAAAGTTTTGTAAGATTGAAATCTTTCTAAATTAAATTCTTCTTTTGTGTTTATTACTAAAAAATTTTCTATTCCTGTCATTTCTTGATTTTTGATATCATCTTTAACTTCTTTTGGGATATTAATAAAATACGGCTCTTGAACATTGGTTTCAACTTCACCACTTTTTATAGTAATTTGTAAATCTTGTGGATAAAAATTTATTATTTCCGGCACAAAATTATCTACAATATTTTTAAAATTTGAAATTGCTCCAAAAGAAAGAAAGATTGATCCGAGCAAGGCTAAAATTAAAATAAACAACCAAAAATTCTTCATTGAATATGAAAACGGTTTTTGCAAAATCTCTCGATAAAAGGTTGGCGAATAAATGCTTTTATATATATTATTTAAAAATTCCATAATTTAAATTTTAATTATTATATTTTACTCTTTTATCTAATATCATTCAATATCTTTATTGTTTTTTAGGTTAATATACAACCAAGCAATCAGTTATTTATCTTTTCTTGCAGTAATACAATTAGCTGTGTAATTAATTCTACAAGCTTAGCTTTGATTTGAATTATGAGTTGTTGCTTGCTTAATGTTTGTTCTGGCTGTGGTTCTACTTGAGGTTGTTGTGGTTCTTCTGGTTGTGGTTCTAGTATTGGAATGATAGTAGGTTTTACAATAGATGATATAGTTGTTGAGGTTCTACTACCACAAGTTGTAGGTGGTGCAGATATGGAGCTGAGTGTTGTTTCTGAGAGATCTTGGTTTCGGTATTTGATTGTGTATACTGCTCCATCGTGTGGATCTGTGTCTTGCCATTGGGTAGATTGTATGTATCCTGAGTTGAATTCTTGAGGGCTATCTTGTCTGTAAATGTAATATGCTTTGTTACCTGAAAGAGATGATGTGATTGCAAATGCTTGGATTGTGGTTTGATTACATTCTGATGTGTAGGAATCTTGTCTGTTGAGTATTGTGCCATTGTTGGTGAGTGTGCCATCTACTGATAGAGTGTAATGGTTTGTTGTGTG
>CAINWR010000074.1 GCA_903854535.1 Candidatus Staskawiczbacteria bacterium
AATCATAAATTTTATGCAAGAAAAAAAGCCAATCCGCAATCGCAGAAATGGCTCTCAGAAATCCATCATTTGCCCGCAAAGATACGTTCCGTACTCTTGGTTTATAGTTTCCCAAAAGATCCGGAAGTATTCTTTGCATTTTGAACACAACCCATCCGAAGATAGGTCACTGTTCATATTGCAAGTATTTTTCGCATAACCCTTTATGCGTAAATACTCACAATGTGTAGGCATGCCCGCCAAATGCCCAGCTTCATGCAAGGCAATGGTTCGCAGAAAACTTTGGTGAGAATATCTCTGCCCATAAAGAGCAAAAAACATAACTCCAAAGTTAAAATCTGCTGCTCCCCAAGAAACTGCGTCACCCAAAAAAGGCTTTGCGGTAATGTAGACATCAGCATGTTGCCGACCACCATTACTTTCATCTCGCCAGCTTTCCATAGAGGCAAGAGAAAAAAGCTTTTCTTGGTCAACTTGCCCATTCAACGCACATGCATTCAATTGCTCAACAAAACTTTCGTGTTGTCCAAACAATTTGAATGCAAACCTTAAACCACAGAGTTCGTTGAGTCTTTGTCTGACAGCCTCAACAATTATATCTACGGTTTTCCTCGGTATTTCGAGCTCCCAAGAAACTCGAACTTCACCGTTAATCCACCAAAGTGGCAAATTACCATTATTTGCCATCGCGCGCTCAGCAACCCATCGCGAATAACCGCGATATTGCTCAGAGGAAAAAGGCATCTCGTGATGCATATCCGCCCTCCTTTTTTTCTTTGTTTGATTAATTAATTATATCATTTTATTAATTTTTGTCAATATAAAACAACCCTTATACGGATTGTTCTATATTTTTACTGAATATAATTACTTAAATCTTTAGAAGTTCATCGATTTTTTGTTTATCAAATCCTACAATCACATTATTATCAATCTCTACTACAGGCACCCCCATTTGCCCTGAAATTTTTACCATATTTTCCAATTCTTGTTGATTAGAAGAAACATCAATATCAGAAAATTCAATATTTTTACTAGTCAAATAAGACTTTAAAGTTTTACAGTAAACACAACTTGGTGTTGAATAAATTTTAATCATAATAATTTGTTACTTACTTATATATTAATTTGCTGGTTCACATCCTGCTTGAGTATTAGCTGAAGCAGATCCTGCTGCAGGAGCATATGTTTCAGAGAAACTTGAAGCAGCTGAAGCAGTATTTAACTTTGTCCCACAAATTGATGGCTGTGAATTAAACCCAGCACAAATCATATTTTTTAAAGCCTCTGTATTCCTTCCACCAAAATCAAATTCCGAAATTTGCCCGTCTTGCATTACAAGAGTTGGAGAACCTGTAACATTATATTTATTTTGCATATCAAAATCTTTTTGAGCATAAGCTAAACCTTTCTTTGGATCTGTCATACAAGAATTTAATTTTGTTTTATCAACTCCAGATGTGCCCAAACATCCATCTACATCACCTTTCTTAATGTGACAGTTAATATAACCCCAATATTTACTATTCTGCTCATCTCTAATACAAATTTGTCTTAAATTTTCTTGAGCTTCTGCATCACCGTGCATGGCTGTAATTTTACCATTACTTATAGCCCCCATATATCTTACTACAATATTTGAAGATAAAGCTGGAGCACTCTTAACTACATCAGCTAACACTCTTTGCATTTGCAATCCAAAAGGACATTTACTAACTACAAAAGCATCTAAAATAGGTTTATCTACTTTTTTGATATCAGCTGCTGTTTTCTTTGGAGTTGATTCTGAATCATTGTTAGCTGGTTGATCATCTGTAGCACCTTTCTCTGCCATATTAAATGCTTGAGGGAAAAGCAAATTACCATCTTTTGTTGCATATGAATCAAATTCATTTGCTCCAACTTTTATTTTTATTTTTACCAATCCACTTTCTTCACTTACTGAGACTAAAGATGCTGTAGTTTGGCCATTTAATATATCTGTATTTAAATAATCTATAGATTTTTGTGCAATTTCATCATTTGATAATCCTTTTTTAAAACTCAAAATTTTACTCAAATCCCCTCCACCAAATGCTAAATATCCTCCAATTAATATTACAACTACTGCGATTGCGACCAAAATAAAATTTTGATCTATTTTTATTTTACCAATATTTATTTTGCCTATTTTCATATTTATTTTTTTAATAATAATA
>CAINWR010000075.1 GCA_903854535.1 Candidatus Staskawiczbacteria bacterium
AACTAAAAAAATAATAAATAAATATGGAGAATAAAAAAAGATTATTAGTTCTATTTATAATTTTATTTTTTTTATTTTTGCTTTTAGTTGTAACAAAAATTTATCATAATTATAAATTTACAAGTAGTGCAAAAGAGGTTATTGTTAGTGAGCCTATTGTTGAAATAAGACCAACATTCAATCCTTTTAAATTAGATTGGCAAGAAATCACGAATTCTGCAGAATTTGAAGCTCGTGATTCTCATGGGTTGGTTGTATTTAAAGATAAGTTATGGGTTATGGGTGGGCTAGATGGTAATTGCTGCGTGCTGGATTCTGGAATTGTAAGTTATGAGAGAACTCCACATTTTTCAGATATTTGGAGTTCTGAGGATGGAATAAATTGGAAACTTGAAAAAGAAAATGCTGAGTGGGGAAAAAGAAGATCAATTCAAGTTGTGGAATTTAATAATAAATTATGGTTGATTGGCGGTTGGGGTCCTGAAATTGGTTATAAAAATGATATTTGGAGCTCTGAAGATGGAGTAAGTTGGAATCTTGAGAAAGAGAATGCAGAATGGTCAGCAAGAGAGGGTCATATTGTTTTGGTTTTTGATAATAAACTTTGGGTAATAGGTGGAGTGACTTATGATAATCACGCATTAACAAATGATGTGTGGTTTTCAGAAGATGGTATAAATTGGCAAATAGCTACAGATAATACAGGTTGGGGATTAAGATGGGATCACATAGCTGTAGCTTTTAAAAACAAAATTTGGGTAGTA
This sequence comes from Candidatus Staskawiczbacteria bacterium, assembly GCA_903854535.1. Taxonomy (GTDB): domain Bacteria; phylum Patescibacteriota; class Minisyncoccia; order Minisyncoccales; family Staskawiczbacteraceae; genus XYB1-FULL-32-11. The sequence continues at coordinate 765 of CAINWR010000075.1, forward strand.
GGTGGAATGGGTTTTGCTGGTAAGTTGTATAATGATGTTTGGAGTTCAGAAGATGGTAAGATGTGGAAACAAGAAGTAATAAGCGCACCATTTATTTCAAGACAAGGTGGTGCTTTAATTAACTATAAGAATAAATTATGGGTTATTTCAAGATTAAATGCTGATATTTATGGAGGAGGTGCAAATGATATTTGGTTTTCAGAAGATGGAACAAATTGGCAAAAAACAGAAAACAATCCTTTGTGGTCAGGAAGGGAAGATGTAGGAGTGACAGTTTTTAAAAACAAAATTTGGGTAGTAGGTGGAATGGATAAAGATTTTGTTTGGAAAAATGACGTCTGGTCCAGTAAATAAATATATAAAATAAAAAAATATGACACAACTTACATTTAATGTAATAAAAGTTTTGGGAATCTCATCAATTGCTTCTATGATCGCAATTTTGTGGGCACCGTTTTTGATTAATTTTTTATATAAAAATAAACTTTGGAAGAAAAAAGCAAGAACTAAGGCAATCTCTGGAGAAGATGCAGTTATTTTTAATTCACTGCATAAAGAAAAGGAAGTAAATACTCCAAGATTTGGCGGTTTATTGATTTGGGTTACAACTATAGTTGTTACTTTATTGTTTTATATTATTTCTATAATATTCCCTCAAGCTTCAAATTTGAATTTTCTATCTCGCAGTCAAACTTGGCTTCCATTATTTACATTATTGTTTGCATCATTGCTTGGATTATTTGATGATATTTCTGTTGTTTCTGATTTAGGGAAATATATTGGTGGAGGAATGTCTTTTAAAAAACGTATTTTAATGGTAGCTTTAATTGGTTTAATTGGTGGTTTATGGTTTTATTATAAACTTGGCTGGGATACGATTTATTTACCATTTTATGGGCATCTACCAATTGGGATTTTGTATATACCATTTTTTGTAATTGTAATGATTGCTTGCTGGTCTGGTGGGGTAGTTGATGGTATAGATGGTTTGGCTGGGGGTTCTTTTGCATCAATGTTTGGAGCTTTTGCTGTAATTGCATTTTCTCAAGGTAAAGTTGATTTAGCAACTTTCTGCTTAGTAATTACTGGTACGCTTTTTGCTTTTTTGTGGTTTAATATTCCACCTGCGCGTTTTTATATGTCAGAATCTGGATCTTTGGGACTTACAGCTGTATTATCAGTAGTAGCATTTTTAACCGACTCTGTATTTGTTCTTCCAATAATTGCAGGACTTCTAGTTCTTGAATCTGGATCTGTAATTGTTCAACTTTTAAGTAAAAAATTTAGAAAAAAGAAAATATTTTTATCTACACCTATTCATCATCATTTTGAAGCAATTGGCTGGCCATCATATAAAGTTACAATGAGGGCTTGGATTGTAGGTATAGTTCTAGCAATCTTGGGAGTAGCTATTAGGTTGCTTGGGTAGTAAAATAGACTTTTTATGATTTTTGTGGTGTTACCTATTGACACGGTTGCTTGAATATGCTATACTTAAAAATCAAATAAACGGTTTCCGAAATTGAGTTTAATCTATATAGATTGATTGATAGGCAGAGTTTAATTCGCAAAAAGCATTTATTGAATATTATAGCGAAATTTTTGAACTCAGTTTCGGAAATCGTTTAAAAAAATAAAAAAAAGAAAGGAGGTGCGGAAGTGTATATTTCCGGATTTACGTAAGCGTTAGCGTGCTTACACGTCGGGATTGGGGCTACCCCAGCCTTTTAGGCGATTAGCTCAGCGTGCGAGTATGAGGGCGCAAAAAAAACGATGAAAAGCCCAAAACCCGCCATGACGGATCAAAATCACCACAAATAAGGAGTATTTTCTTGAAGACAGTTTGAGCGCCTTGATTGACGGCGTGCAAAAATAAATGGTCAAGATGACATATGTTTGCGAGCAATCCTCGTGAAAAAGTGTCATCGTAAATCCGGGGGGAGTTATGACCCTCGATAGATTCTGACATCGATTTCTGTGCGCCGGGCGCGATGCCTCGCCCTTTCGCAGTTCGTTGTTATAGAATCAAAATCTCCGGGGTGAAAATCCTCGATAGGAGGTTCGACAATTCCGGGCAAACGACCTTCGGCGCGCGCAGTGCCGAGCGGGGTCTCTGCCGTTGTCGAGATGTCTAAGATTGGGGGCGGTTACTAATTTAGTGACCGCTCTATTTATTTGCAAAAAATATTTAGATTTGTTAAAATATAATC
>CAINWR010000076.1 GCA_903854535.1 Candidatus Staskawiczbacteria bacterium
AATATATATAAATTATGAATAAAGAAAAAATAGAAAATCAAAAAAATATTTTATTAATAGAAAAAGAAAGACTTACAAAAGAATTAGAGTCGTTTGCAAAAAAAGATGATAAAATAAAAGATAATTGGAATGCTCAAATTTCTATGAATGATGAAAGTGATAAAGTAGAAAAAATAGATGAAGTTATAGAGTACAATCAACTTGTATCATTAGAAGAAAACATGGAAGTAAAATTAAGAGATGTAAATCTAGCTTTAGAAAAAATAGAAAATAACAAATATGGTATTTGTGAAAAGTGCAATAAAATAATTGAAGACAATAGACTAGAAGTTTGTCCCGAAGCAAAAACATGTATTAATTGTAATTTATAATACAAAAACCACTTTTATAAGTGGTTTTTGTTTTTTAAAATAATTATTATATGAAAAAAATATTATTACTTATAATATTTACAACTATTATTCTTGGAGAATCTACTTTTGCATTAGAAAAAATAGATATTAATACTGCTACTCTATCTGAATTAGATCAATTAATTGGAATTGGGCCTGCTTATGCTCAAAAAATTATTGACAACCGTCCATATAGTTCACTTGATGATTTACTTAAAGTAAAAGGTATAGGGCCTACAACTTTGCAAAAAATAAAAGAGCAAGGAATAGCTTGTGTTGATTGCGCAACAGAAACATTGCCATTTTTACAACAAATTTCCAACCAAACACAAACTACAAATGGCCAAAAAGCTCCCACTGAAATTATTTATCCTACAGGAGTTATAATAAATGAAATATTGCCAAATGCACAAGGATCAGATGAAGAAAATGAGTTTATTGAACTCTATAATATGAATAATTTTGATGTTAATTTATCTACTTGGGAAATTAGAGACATTGAAGGTACAACTACAGCCTTCATAATTCCAGATAATACAATAATTTTAGCAAATAAATATTTAGTATTTAAAAGGCCACAAACAAAAATTAGCTTAAATAATACAGGTGATACAGTAAATTTAATTTTTCCAAATGACAAAATTGCAGATTCTGTTACTTTTCCAAAAGCCTTGCTAAATCAATCGTATAATAAAAATAATTCTAATTGGAGCTGGAGTACCACGCTAACCCCAAACTTTAAAAATATAATTTCTTTACTTACACTACCATCAAAAAATACCTTGTCAAAACAAGAAAAATCTGATAATAATATAATAGATACTGATAAATTATTAGCTAATTTATCTGAACCTATAGAAAAGAAAAGCACGAACAATCCTTGGTATATGTTTTTAATAACTTTAGGAATAGCAATAATTGCATCAATTATAATATTAATTATAAAAATTAAGTTTAATCTTTAATTTATCAAAATTTTGAATTTTGAATTTTAAATTTTAAATTTGAGCGAAACGATTATGTCAGGACATTCTCATGCTAAAACTGTGGCAGCAACTAAAAATGCTAATAATGCTAAAAAAGGTAAAATATATTCCAAATACGCAAGACTTATTACAATAGCAGTAAAAGAAGGTGGTGGATCAGGAGATCCTTTTACTAATAGCAAGCTCAAGGCAGTTATAGAACAAGCTAAAAATATGAATATGCCTAAAGAGAATATTGAAAGAGCTATTAAAAAAGGAACTGGAGAATTAGCTGGAGATAACTTAGAAGAAGTTTCTTTTGAAGCTTTTGGGCCAGGAGGAATTGCAATGATTATTACTGGAATTACAGATAATAAAAATAGAACTTTAGGAGAAATAAAAGTTGCTTTAAATATGAATAATGGCAAATTAGCAGGAGAAGGAGCTGTAAAATGGATGTTTGAAAATAAGGGCACAATAATAATTGATTTAAATACACAAACAGAAGAATTAAAGAATAAAGAAAATCTAGAAATAATAGCTATTGAAGCAGGTGCTGATGATGTAAAAATAGAAAATGATATTTTTATAATTTATACTAAACCAGAAGATTTAGAATTGGTAAGAAAATCTCTTGAAGAAAAACAAATCAAAATTGATTCCTCATCTATTAGTTTGGTAGCTAAAGAAGAGGTTGAAGTTTCTGATAGAGAAAAGGAACAAACTCAAAAGCTTTTTGATATTTTAGATGATAATGACGCAGTGCAAGATGTTTATTCAAACTTAAAAAACTAATTTATGAAAATTCTTGGAATTGATCCGGGAACAGCTACCACTGGTTTTGCAATATTGCAAAATAACAAAAATTTAAAAAATTCAGATATTAAAAAATTTACAGCTATTGATTTTGGTTGCATTATTACACCAGCTGGTATGTCAGCTGGTAAAAGATTAGAGATAATTTACAACGATCTTTGCAAACTTATCAAAAAACATAAACCTAATTTAATTTCTATTGAAACATTATTCTTTTTTAAAAATCTTAAAACCGTGATGCCTGTAAGCCAAGCTAGAGGAGTAATTCTGCTTGCATCTGCACAAAATAATATACCAGTTTTAGAATTTACTCCATTACAAGTTAAGATGACAATAGCAGGTTATGGTAGGGCAGAAAAAAAACAAATTCAACAAATGATAAAAGAAACAATTGATATTAGTAAGTTTGATATGAAAAAAAATAATAGAAACAAAGATGATGCTGCTGACGCTTTAGGGGTGGCTATTTGTGCTGGTTTACATAACAAAATTTTGACAAACTAATCTGTGGAAAAACAGCTATTGACATTGTTGTACGAAAAAATATAATAGGAATAATTGCACACAATAAAGCAATAAAAAATAATCTAATACTTTTTAATAAACTCATTTATTGAGCTTAGAAAAAAATATTAGATTATATATTAAAAATGGAGGATGATTTTATAACAAATGTATTAAATAATTCAGATGATGATATAGATCCAGCATTCGATACAGAAGAAGATGATGAAGAATTAGATGATGAAGAATTAGATGAAGAAGAATTAGATGAAGAAGAATTAGATGACAATGATGATAGTTTTGATGATGGCATTGAAAATGAGTAAAATCATAAAAATCCGCTTTATA
>CAINWR010000077.1 GCA_903854535.1 Candidatus Staskawiczbacteria bacterium
GGAAGAATTGCAAAACCCTTATATGGATTCTTGTATATACAATATTGCAGATGACAAAGAGATCAAGAAAGTTTTAGTTGGAATTGACATTGGGCCAGAAGAAATTTTAATTGCTAAAGAACTTGGGAATATTGATTTGGTATTTTCGCACCACCCAATTGGTAAGGGATTGGCAAAGCTTGGCGATGTAATGGAGATGCAATGTGAAGTTTTAAATTCTTATTCTGGAGTACCAATAAATATTGCAGAAGGATTGATGCGTGAAAGAATTTCTGAAGTTGCCAGAGGGGTTAATTCTTCAAATCACCAAAGAACAGTTGATTCAGCTCGTTTATTGAAATTTAATTTAATGAACGCGCACACAACTTGTGATAATTTAGCTGCTAAGTTTTTAAAGGATTTACTTGATCAAAAAAAACCAGAAAGAGTGTATGAAATAATAAATATTTTAAAAGAAATTCCTGAATATAAAGAAGCAATAAAAATTGGAGCAGGCCCTAAAATTTTTGTGGGTTCTGGAGAAAACAGATGTGGTAAAGTTGTTTTAACTGAAATTTCTGGTGGCACAAGTGGTTCTCCAAAAATTTATGAAAAAATGGCTCAGGCTGGAGTTGGTACAATAATTGGTATGCATATGTCAGAAGATCATCGCAAAGAAGCAGAACAAGCTCATTTGAATATTGTAATTGCAGGGCATATGTCTTCAGATTCTTTGGGAGTAAATTTATTAATGGATGAATTAGAAAAACAAGGGATAGAAATTATTGCATGCTCGGGATTTACTAGATTTTCAAGAATCTAGCATAATGTGAATAAGGTGTGAATAAGATGCGAATAATGTGAATAAAATTTTGTATATGTCAAGAATTGACAATGTGTTATAAAAGAAATATTATATAATGCGAGGGGGTTGAGAGATTAATTCTCAAGGACAGAATAATTCTTAGTGGAGGAGACGCAGTGTGCACAAAAAAATCATTGTCCGATTTTTTACTTAAGTAAATAGTCAAGGACGCTGGGAATTGTCGCCCCCTTATTAGAAAGTCATCGGAAGAATTTCTGATGACTTTTTAGTTGTTTCTTGGTATAATAAGTTTAGTCGCTCGCCAAATCAAATTTTTTCTGCGCCGAGAGCCTCTCTACGGGGCACCCTCGTGCTCGAAAAAATTTATTTGGCTCGCTTTTAAAAATATGGCAAAGAAAATTATAAAAAAGAAAGCTCCAAAAAAAATAATAAAGAAAGTTGTTAAAAAAAATATTAAAATAAAACAGCCAAAGCCAATTGGTTTGGTGACTCATTATTTTTCAAATATCAAAGTAGCTGTACTTAAGTTAAGGGAAAATTTAAAAGAAGGGCAAGAAATAAGAATCGCAGGTGGAGAGAAAACTGATTTTAAGCAGATTGTAAAATCTATGCAAATTGATCACAAACCAGTTAAGCTTGCTAAAAAAGGAAAATCAATTGGCCTTAAGGTAAAAGAGCATATTAGAGAAGGGTATAAAGTTTTTAAAGCTTAATGAAAATAGTTAATGAAAATAATTGCTGATTTACATATTCATTCTAAATATTCTAGAGCCACTTCTCCAGATATGGATTTAGAATCTTTGGATAAGTGGGCTAAAATTAAAGGTATAACTGTGCTGGGCACAGGTGATTTTACGCACCCTGCTTGGCTTTTAAATTTACAAAAA